>JAKISS010000023.1 GCA_021648485.1 Gammaproteobacteria bacterium | reverse complement strand
AGATGCCTATTCACCTGTCAGTTCAGGCCAACACGGTCAATTACGCCGCTGTGCAATTCTGGCACTCGCTAGGCATTGAGCGGGTGATTCTCTCACGAGAATTATCCCTGGATGAAATCGCCGAAATTCGCCAGCAATGCCCGGACACCGAACTGGAAGTGTTTGTACACGGCGCATTATGCATCGCTTATTCAGGCCGCTGCCTGTTGTCAGGCTATTTTAATCACCGTGACCCCAATCAGGGCACCTGTACCAACTCCTGCCGTTGGGATTACAACGTCTCCCCCGCCACGGAAGATGCCACAGGCGACCTGCACATTGCCACACCGGTAAAGGCCAATGCATCCACCAACAGTGCCGCCTGCGGCGGCGCTCCCCGACACCCTGCTGCCGACCAGCCCGTACTCATCGAAGAACCCGGTCGTCCCGGAGAACTCATGGTCATGGAAGAAGACGAGCACGGCACTTACATCATGAATTCAAAAGATCTGCGTGCAGTGGAGCATGTGCAACAACTGATAGAGATAGGTATCGATTGCCTCAAAATCGAAGGCCGCACCAAATCACATTATTATGCCGCACGCACCGCACAGGTTTATCGACAAGCCATTGATGATGCCGTTGATGGAAAAGCGCTTGATCCACAGTTATTGGGTGTACTCGAAGGACTGGCTAATCGTGGTTATACTGATGGTTTTTACGAACGCCACCATAGCCACGAAACACAAAATTATCTCGCTGGACATTCACGCAGTAGCAAACAACAATTTGTCGGCGAGATTATCCGCATCGACAGGAAGCGTGGATTAGCCGAAGTCGAAGTAAAAAATAAATTTTCCGTGGGTGACACATTGCAATTAATCCATCCTGATGGCAATCGTGATGTGGTGTTGTCACACATGAGTAATCTTAAAAATCAGCCAATGGACGTAGCCCCCGGCAGCGGCCACCAAGTATTGATCCCCTGGGAGGCACAGGGTAATGAACAAAATTCCGGCAGCCTGGGGTTACTCGCACGTTATCTGGCATAAGCAGCAAGCCTGAATAAAAAAACAGATGTCCCAAAAACATTAACATGTTGCTGAAAAAACCGCGCCCGGATTGGACGCGGCTTTTGATCTACCACTTAAAGATGCAAGGGGTTCGCTATACTTCTCATTTTACATCAGCAAATCACATCACACTCAGTTCCCGTGCGTGAACAGGCTGCACAGGACGGGCATTACTGCCAATGACCTCGGCAAACTGCTTGATCTGTGTATTAGACGCTTCAATAGGCATTTTCAACACCATCCACTTTACACCTTCACTACAGGGCGGAGTGGTTAACGAACCTTTGAAACTGTAATAGCTACGGTCAGTCGGCAATAGTTCAGCGGCATTAACATTTACCGATGCCAACATTTTTTTATCACCCGCTTTACTCGGCATATGTGCCCAAATTTTATCCAGCGCCGTATTTTTAGCACCCGCCTTGGTGAGCACACTCACCACTGCCAGCTGCCCTTTGGCATTTTTATGCACCAGGTGCATCTCTTTGGGAAAAACTTTACCGTCCACGATATTTTCACTGGGCGTGTGAAAGTGAAACTGCAACAGTTTATATTTTTCTCCTCCCACAGTGATATTACTACCAGCAGTATCATTCACTTGAATGGTATGGCCATTATTGAGAATTTCCAGACTACCGGATTTGTAATCAAACTGAATAGCAGGCAAGTTTGATATTTTTGCATCACTGATGTTAATCGGCGATTGTTCTTTGCCTTTGCCGCAAAGCGCAAACTCCTCACTGATATTAGCCCAATGCTCAGGGCCAGCATGACCAGTGTACCCCCAACCACTGTTATGACCACCGCCAGCAATCGCGCCCATGGGTACGGAAGTAATAATGGCAGCAAAAGAAACTACTGTTGATATGGTTTTAATCATTATGCTTTCTCCTTGTTTTGTTTGTCGGGCAGATGGAAGCCTGTTTTTTTGCTCCTCTAAAAAACAAGTGAGCAATACAGATCTAATATGCTTTACGCACGACAAGAATATTTCCCAATACTTAAATAAACCTGAAGCATAGGTTATGAGCAAAAACCAATAAGCTCACATGAATCCCCCTAACCAATACTGACACAAATGCACGGGTATTAAAAAACAGAAAGCCCTCACAACCGAAATGATTGTTGTAGCGCAGCTGGCAGGCACAAAACGCGCAAATCAAAGAAAAAGATACAACGTTGCGCTCTTTAAATTACGCCCTTGCAACCTCTTGGATAAAAAACACCCAATTAATAAATTTTGTCGCTTTGGATTTTCTGGCCGGAAACAGCCTTATTCACGCGGAAGGAAGAATAATAGAAAAGAGAGCAGCAAAAGCTAGGCGGGTGTTAACACCCCTCCTGACAAATGACGAACGAGCGGAGTCAAATGCGGAGACATGTTAATTTAGGCTGTAAGAAATGGCAGCCCCGTTTTTTGGCCAAATATGCTTAACTTAATGACAGTGGAGAACCCGTCATTCTGCGGATACATTAGGGTCAGCCAATATAGCACCCGTGACAATCACCAACCCTCGCGCCAGTAAAATACCGATACCCTGCGAGCGATGGTCACGACGCGCCGCCGCCAGCTCCTCTGGATCCATAGCCTGTTTTGACGAGCGCAACATCTTCAATACCGTCTGCACCTGAATCACATACAGCACATACAGGGTGATAATCAACCCGAAATGCATCCACACACCAAATGAAAGGATATCGCCGTTGTCAATCAGCCGTGTTTTCCAATCTCGTGTGGCCACCAGATAAAAAGGCATAGCCACATCGAAACAGATGATAAAAACCATTACCGACATATGAAAACGTCGCAAGTGACGCCACTTAAACGCCGCCAGCATCAACAAATACGTCAAAAAGGCCGCAATGATGGGGCCGGTCATTTCAGGATTCGGTCAAGTAACAAGAACATCGGCGCAGTCTACCACCTTAATGGCGGCAATAAATGGGTTACCCACATTGCAGAAGCGCTCTTCCACGCAAAAATAACACCGCAGCGACTTCTCCCGCTAAAATCATCGACTCTCGCTGGAATACGGGAATGGGGAGTAACTTGCTTGATTTGAATGGTGGCCGGAGGTGGAATCGAACCACCGACACGAGGATTTTCAATCCACTGCTCTACCGACTGAGCTATCCGGCCAACTTGGGGTGCGTATTAAAGCGGCTGACCCTCACCGAGTCAAGCCCGAAGCACACCAATCTGGCAATCAACGCCCACAAAACACACTATAATCACCAAATATCCTTCCGGTAACGAAAATACTGACCAATGACACACAACATTCACCACCACGGGCAATACCGCCTAGTCGAAACCAGGCTGCAAACCCGCCACGCCAACGGCACCACTCAGTGTGACTTGTGTCTATGGCGCTGTAAATTGGCACATGGCTAACGTGGTTTCTGCCAGGCGCATGTTAATCGTCATGGCACACTTTACAATCTCAGCTACGGTATTCTCTCTGCCATCGACATCGGGCCCATCGAAGATAAACCCGTCCGGCATTTTCGACCCGGAACACAGGTGATGTCGGTGGGCAGCTATGGCTGCAACTTCCGCTGTGGTGGCTGTCACAATCTGGAGATTTCCTGGGGAGTCCGTGCGCTGAATGAGCTGGCGCAGGGTCAGTCCACTGCGACATACGTCAGCCCCAGACGGCTCGTCGAGGCCGCCCTGCGCCACGGTGTGGACGGCATTGCCTTCACGTATTCGGAGCCTGCCGTATGGCTGGAATACGTCATTGATGTCGCAGAACTCGCGTACTCCGATATCAAAAGCCTCAGTGACGACTTCTACAAATTAGTCCGGGCTTTCCATCACGATGTTGTCAATAAGCCGCGCTTCACCCAGCCAGGCGGCTGCGAGTATCACCTGCTGTTCATCCATGTCGGTAGCTAGCTGCAAATCCTGCGCTCGACGTATTTCAAAATACTCCGGCTGGAACCCTGCTTCACTTAGCTTTGCAGTAGCCTGTGCCTGAATCATGGCAAAATCCCTTTCACCCGATTCTATTTGCTGTTGTGCCTGTTGCAAGGTTTGGTATAACACGGCGGCGCGTTCACGCTCTTCGCTGGAAAGGTAGGCATTGCGTGAACTCATGGCCAGGCCATTTTTTTCACGCACGGTGGGTATGCCTATAATTTCAACGGGGAAACATAAGTCGGCAACCAAACGCCGGATCACCAGTAACTGTTGAAAATCCTTTTCGCCAAATAGCGCTACATCCGGTTGTGCCATGTTAAACAGTTTCGCCACTACGGTGGCGACACCCACAAAGTGGCCGGGCCGAAATTCACCGCACAGGATATTGGAAATTTCCGGCACTTCGATGCGGGCTTCCTGTTTGAAGCCTGCGGGGTACATCGCCTGCACTGAGGGTGCAAAAATGATATCGGGCTGATAACCCATGGCGGACAGTTTTTTACCGTCTTCCTCAAGAGTCCGTGGATAACGTTCAAAATCGCCGCCGTTGCGATTGCTAAACTGCATGGGGTTAACAAAAATACTGACTATGACGCGATGTGCATTTTTTCTGGCCCGCTCGACTAACTGTAAATGTCCGGCATGAAGATTGCCCATGGTCGGCACCAGGGCGACACGTTCACCGTTCGCCCGCCACCGGGCAACCATGATGCGCAGCCCAGTAACGGTATCAATAGTTTTCATGGTTTGGGGCTAAAAAGAATGTTCGTCAGCGGGAAAACTGCCATCTTTGACGGCTTGTACATACGCGCGCACAGCTCCACGAATATCATCCGCTTCTTGTAAAAAATCCTTGCTGAAACGGGGGCGTTTCCCGGGGGTGATACCTAACATGTCGTACAATACCAGCACTTGCGCATCACAGTGCGGGCCTGCGCCAATGCCGATCACCGGTATATCTACTGCTGCGGTAATTTCTGCGGCCAGCAGTGCTGGCACGCACTCCAACAATAAAATGTCAACTCCGGCATCTTCCATGGCACGCGCATCCAGCAACATGGCTTCGGCTTGTTTTTCATCACGCCCCTGTACTTTATAGCCGCCCAGTTTATTGACTGATTGCGGTAACAGTCCAAGGTGGGCACATACCGGTATGCCGTGTTCCGCCAGAAGGCCTGCTGTTTCTACCATGAGCGCACCGCCTTCCAGTTTGACCATGTGCGCGCCACCCTCTTTCATTAAACGGCCTGCGCTGGTCAGCGCCTGCACCGGGGTGGCGTAGCTCATAAACGGCAGGTCTGCCATTACCAGGGTATTCTGGCTGGTGGTGCGCACCATTTGCGTGTGATAAATCATTTCATCCAGCGTGACTGGCAGGGTGCTGTCCCTCCCCTGGAGGATCATTCCCAGTGAGTCGCCCACGAGGAGAATGTCCACTCCCTCTTCCACCAGAATTTGCGCGAAGCTGGCGTCGTAAGCGGTGAGACAGGTGATCTTTTCACCGGTCTGTTTCATTTTTCGTAAAGTGGATGTGGTAATACGGCTCATAGTGGGTTTCCTCACCCTAACGGGGACTGTTGGTTCAGAGATCAAACGAACCGGGATTGAAGTAGTGGCGGCCACTGGTGGTTTTATGCAGGTGTTCGACCAGCAATTGATAGTCCTGCTGGTTGTTGACCAGATCAATATCCGCCGCATTGACAATTAATAAGGGTGTTGCCGAATAATGATAAAAAAAGCGGGTATAGGCTTGCACCAGTCGTTCCAGATAGTTGGTTTCGATAAAACGCTCGTATTCCCGGCCGCGCTTTTGCACCCGGTTTAACAACACGTCCACGGGTGCCTGCAAATAAATCACCAAGTCGGGCTGCGGCGCATCCACGGTAATATTGTTGTAGACCTGTTCATAAAGTTGCAGTTCATCGTCGTCCAGCGTCAGCTGGGCAAACAGACGGTCTTTTTCCAGAATGAAATCGGCTATTCGTATCGGCGCAAACATGTCGGACTGGCGCAGTGCCTGAATTTGCTGGGCACGCTGAAACAGGAAAAATAATTGGGTGGGCAGCGCTGCGTGCCGGGGGTTACGATAAAAACGTTCCAGAAAAGGATTTTCTTCTACACCTTCCAGTAGCAGTTCGCCACCAAAGTCTTCCGCAAGCCGTTTGGCAAGACTGGTTTTCCCCACGCCAATGGGACCTTCAATAACAATGTAACGGGGAATATCCACAGCACTCATGGTACGTCTGACTCTACTGTTATGTTAAGGAATAGAATTTAACTTTTCCAGCTCACCGCGCGGGCAAGCCGCCAGTAAGCTGGCCAGGGTTCCTTTGCCGGGAATGAGCAAATGCTCCGCTTGTTCGGCCAGTAATTCTGCCAAAGGATACAGCACGAAGTTGCGTTCATACAGCCCCGGGTGGGGTACGGTGAGTTCGGGCCGGTCAATTATTTCATCACCAAATAACAGAAGATCGAGGTCCAGTGTGCGTGGCCCCCAACGTTTTGCACGCTGCCGATGGTGTTGATTTTCCAGGTTTTGCAAGGCAGCCAGTAGCGCCATGGGACTCAGTCCGGTATCCAGTGCGGCTACGGCGTTGAGGTAGTCGGGTTGATTGTTGAGCTGCCCGGGGGCCAGCATCGGCGGGCTGCGATATAAAGAGGAATGTGCCAGACAACGGCTCTGCGGTAATGTATCAAATTCGATCAGCGCAGTGCGTAACTGAGTTTCAGGCCGGGCCAGATTACTGCCCAGACCCACGTAGGCAACGGTCATGTTTCAGGTTATCCCTGGGCTACTTTTTTGCGGCGGCGGCGACGTTTTTTCCGGGCACCCCCTGAGGGCACCTGCTGTGCCATATTGACCCGATTATCCATATTGACCTCCTGGTACTCCGTCCACCAGTCAGCCAGTGACTGAAGTTCGTCTTCACCCGTGTCTGCACGTAGCAGTAAAAAGTCATAGGCGGCGCGAAAGCGGGCTTGGGCAAACAGGCGCTCCGCTCGTTTGCCGTTACGTCGTTTAAGCCGCGCCTGCATTGTCCAGATTTCGCGGGTCTGCAGGCTGAACCGCTTGGGTAGTGAAACGCGCTGAGTCTGTGCAGCAATCACTTCGTCGCCAGCCCTTTGCAAGGACTGAACCTCACTGAATCCCTCAGCCAGCAGGGATTCAGCACGTTCTCGCACAGGTTCCCACAATAACACGGCAAACAGATAGGCCGGGGTTACTGGTTTGTCTTCGGCTACCCGGTCATCGGTGTTGAGCAGCCCTTTGGCCACCAACATGTGTGGAAAGCCTTTTTCCTCTTTTGCCAGACAGGCATCGGTTTCAGGAAACAGGTAACGGAACAAGTCGTAGTGGCGCAACAGTTCAAAAGTTTCCACTGCGTAGCCGGAAAGGAATAGCTTAAGCATTTCATCAAACAAGCGTGCCGCAGGTACCGCTTCCAATCGATCTCCCAGCCTGGCGATAGGTGCTTCACTGTCAGCATGAATACGAAAACCCAGTTTGGCGGCAAAACGCACTGCGCGCAGCATGCGTACCGGGTCTTCCAAATAACGTTGTTCAGCGTCACCAATGATGCGCAACACGCCTTTTTCCAGATCACTCACTCCACCGGTGTAATCCACCACCGAAAAATCACGAATATCGTAATACAGAGAATTAATGGTGAAATCACGACGCCAGGCATCGTCTTCCAGATTACCATAAACGTTATCGCGCAGAATCATGCCGTCTTCCATGCGCCCCATATCGTCACTGGCTGCATCGTGGCCACTGCGAAAAGTGGCCACTTCGATAACCTCACGGCCAAAACGCACATGCACTAATTTGAAGCGTCGGCCAATAAGGCGACTGTTACGAAACAGTCCGGTCACTTCTTCAGGAAGTGCATTTGTGGCGATATCAAAATCTTTGGGTTCGCGCCCCAGTAATAGATCACGCACTCCGCCGCCCACCAGAAAAGCCTCAAAACCAGCGGCCTTGAGGCGGTACAATACTTTTAATGCGCTCTCGCAGATATTCGCCCGAGTAATGATATGCTCAGGCCGCGGAATGACATCGGGCGAGCCCGGCTTGTCTGTTAATTCAATAGTCAAAAGCTGTGATTCACAATAATATTCCGGCTGATGTTTCTTGAGCTATCCCCATGGCGGCGTATAATAGCACTTTTTTCGCCCGGGCTCCCTTCGTCTAATGGTTAGGACGCTGGCCTCTCACGTCGGTAATAGGGGTTCGAATCCCCTAGGGAGCACCACTGTGCATTTCGGCACCTCGCTCACTCAACAGTTGCTCGATAACGCCTAAAAGCTTTTTGTGATCAAAGGGCTTTTCCGCAAAATGACGAATCCCCAATTTGGCCGTCTGTTCGGCGCTGATTTGATCTGTGTAGCCACTGCATAAAACGGTTGGCAGTCGTGGTTGCAGGGTCAACACCTTTTGTATCAACTCTCTTCCGGTTATCCCCGGCATGGTTTGGTCAGTAATGAGTAAATCCACTTCGTCCTGGTGAGTTTCAAAATAATTCCAGGCTTCGTGACTGTCTCCATAGGCTTGTACTTCAAAACCCTTGCGCTTCAGCCAGGCTTGCAGAAAACCCAACACGGAAGGTTCATCATCCACCACCAAAATGCGTTTGCCCACCACAGTAGTAACCGAGGGTGCATCTGAACTTTCGGTCGGTTTGTGGGCAATTGCAACCTGTGTATGTTCGGTAACGGCATCCTCTGTCAGTCGCGGAAATAACAAATAAAACACCGCCCCCTGGCCCGCTTGTGACTCAACCAGGATATGCCCTTGATGGTCGTGCATAATCCCATGCACCACGGACAAACCCAACCCGGTGCCTTCGCCAACGTCCTTGGTGGTAAAAAAAGGCTCAAACAAATGCGCCAGCACATCAGGAGCCATACCATCGCCACTGTCCCGCACCGACAGTGCCACATAATCGCCCTGAATGGTTTCATGACACGAGGTACATTCGAGCGGACACTGATGATGTATGATCTCAAGCCGCAAATCCAGCCGCCCTTTGCCATGCATGGCATCGCGGGCATTAACACACAAATTCATCACCATTTGCTGCAATTGCACAGGTTCCATATTGATATTGATGTGTTCATCATCAGGTGGAGAATCAAACGTCAACTGAAGGCTGGCCGGTAAAGTGGAATGCAGCATTTTCACTGTCTCCCGGATTAACGGTCGAGGATCCAGGTCTGTCATATCTGCTTCGTTGTTCCGACTGTATGCCATCATTTGCTGAATCAGGTCACGCGCCCGCTCACCCGCCTTGTAAACCTGCTCCAGATACTCCTGTAGTTTTTCCTGCCCTTCGCCCACACAACGGGTGAGCGCCAGATCGGTATAGCCATTAATGCTGGCAAGAATATTATTAAAGTCATGCGCTATACCGGCTGTCAGCTGGCCAATAGCATCCATCTTTTGTGCCTGTTGCACCTGTTTTTCCATACGCTGATGTTCCAGCTTAAGTCGTTTGTATTCGCTGACATCCTGAATATAAACCGACACACCTTCTGGCGAAGGATACACATACAAGGCCAGCCAGCGGTTCAACGGTGCATAAAACTCCTCAATCCAGACCCGGTTTTGCTCTTGCATGGCCCGACGCAAATGCACCTGAAAAAAACTGGCAACATCCGGCATCACATTCCAGATACACTCTCCGCGTAACTTATACCATGCGGTATTAAAAATGTTGGCGGCAGAAGGATTAACATAAATAAAACGCCATTGATCGTCCAGTGAGAAAAACCCATCGCTGATACGCTCCAGCGTTTCATACATCTGCTCACTTTGACTTTGTGCCATTTTTTCTGCTTGCAAACGTTGCAATTCTAACGCAGCACGCTTAGCGGCAACACGCATTAAGGCACTTTCTGTTACAGCTTCTTCACAGGGCTTATCATCAATAGCAAACAACACACCGATGCCACAATCACCACTGTTAAGCAAAGGCTCCCCCCGATAGCTGACTGCTCCCATATCACGCAGCAAAATATCATCGGGATAGCGCTCTACTGCTTGCTCGGGGATAATTAACGGTTTACGTTGTCTGCAAATATCATCGGAAGGTGTATCTTTCAAAGCATATGCAAAAAGCTCACCTTCATGCCCCGTATTCCAGAAACCCAATAATTCAACATCAGCACCATTTTCAGAAATTTTACCCACGCCTGCCCAACGCACTTCCAAAGCTTCGGCTACAGATTTGGCGATATAGTGAAAAACATTCCTCGCTGGATCAGCAACGGTCAATGCCTCCAGTGCATCCACAAGACGTTTACGTTCAGCAATGTCACGTACAATGGCAATGAACTGACCTGCGCCACCATGTTCCGGGAAATATTGCAGAAAAAACTCCACCGGCACCTGATGTCCTGATTTGTGCTGATGCACTGTTTCAAAAGTAAGACTGTCTACTTCACCGTTTAACAATGGCAAAAGCATTGCGCGAAATTGTTGCTCATCAATCTCTGGCTTAATGTCTACCGGGCCCATCATTAACAATTCAGGCTCGGTATACCCGACCTGTTCAACAGCTCCCATATTCACATAAGTAAAAGAAAGATGCTCAGCATCAAAGATAAAAACACTATCCAGTGTCTGATCCAAAAGCTGTTTAAATTTGCTTAAATCACGCCGCGATAAAACCTCCTGGGTAACATCCGTACGAATAGAAATATATTGTTCCGGTTTACCCTGATCATTAAACACAGGCATGATGGTGGTCTGCACCCAGTAATCACTGCCGTCCTTACGACGATTTTGAATCTGCCCCTGCCAAGTCCCGCCCTGAGCAATAGTGCGCCACATGCCACGAAAAAATTCCGGCGGATGATTGTCTGATTTAATAATGCGGTGATTAGCCCCCATTAGTTCATCCTGTCGATAACCGCTAACTTCACAAAACTTGTCATTGGCATAAGTAATCATGCCAGCCACATTGGTAACCGAAATAATAGCGTGCTGATCAAAAACTTTTTGCAGAATTTCCAGTGGAGCCAAACCCAGCTTCGGCAGCTCGGAACTTAATATTCGATTTTCGGAAGCCATATTATTCCTTCCAGGTCAGCGCACCAGTACGCTGGATATTTTCAAATACCTCAGTTCCCATATCACGCTCCTCGCCAACGCTTAACAACAGATCATCAGGTCGCTCATGTAAAATTTTCAGGAACAGCGCCGTCAGTTCAGGATCACGCCAGCCACTTTCCACTTCCCCGGTCATAATCAGAGTAATTTTTTCAATACTGAATGCAGACTTATAGGGTCGCGCATTAGCCAGAGCGTCATAAATATCAACCAATTGGAAAACCCGGGCCAACAGTGGAATATCCTCACCCTTTAAACCGTCAGGATAGCCACTGCCATCCCAGCGTTCGTGGTGACTACGCACAATAGGCTGGGTTAATTCCATACTTTTCAGACCACGTAATAACTCATCACCAATAATGGTATGTTGGCGCATCACAATCCATTCCGTATCGTTTAACGGCCCGTCCTTAAGCAGAATACTGTCTGGAATACCCAGCTTGCCAATATCATGTAATACACCCCCCCGCCGCAATGCAGTCAGCTCTTCCGAGTTCAGCCCCATGGCCTCACCCATCACCACCGAAATATGTGCCAGGCGTGAACAATGATTACCGGTGTGTTCATCACGCGCTTCCACCATGCGCGCCAAAGCAAACAATAACGTTTCAGCATTTTCCAACTGATCCGTGAGCCGTTTGTGCGTAGCCAGATTATCGGTGCGCGCCATCAGTTCCATAGGACTATAAGGCTTATGAATAAAATCATTGGCCCCCGCCTGCAAGCTTTTTAACAATTCCATACGATCATTGGTACCGGTCACCATAATCACTGGTAACAATTTCAAACCCAGGTCATTGCGAATCTGCCGACACAGCTCATCACCATCCATACCTGGCATGCGCTTGTCAGCTAATACCACATCAAATTCTTCTTCACGTAATTTATCCAATGCTTCTTCGCCGTTACAGGCTTCACTTACACAATAACGGGAACCGCTCAGGACTTCTTTTTCCAATTCCCGATGTTGTTTTTCATCATCAACAATAAGCACCTTGAACGGTTGTTGTATTTTAGCCAAAGACATTTTC
Organism: Gammaproteobacteria bacterium; assembly: GCA_021648485.1. GTDB lineage: Bacteria > Pseudomonadota > Gammaproteobacteria > SZUA-152 > SZUA-152 > SZUA-152. The sequence continues at coordinate 32,022 of JAKISS010000023.1, read as the reverse complement.
ATTCCCTCAATTAATGCCGGATTATCACGCTAGAGCATGCGGTTATTTAGCGTTTTAATTGTAAAATCAACATTACCTGCTGATTATTTTTATAATGGTAATGGAAAATATTTATTGCTGTTTTTTTCCTAACTATAAATATTCGTTATTTTTTCTATCCCACCCAATACAATAACGTTAAATAATCGAGTTTTATCAAGCGGCTTGGCCAGGCAGGCTTCAGCACCTGCCTCCATGGCCTTCATCATATTTTCAGGCGTATAATAACCCGTCATCACCACCCTTGTGCCACGGGTTTCCGGGTTCTCTTTGATTTTCCGGCAAACATCAAATCCACTGATACCCGGCATCATTAAATCCAACAATACGGTATGAGGACGAAAGGCCTGTAATTTCTGTCCGGCTTCAAAACCATCACTTGCAACTTCGGTTTGCACCACGCCTGACAGACTTCGCAACAGCTCCACCAAGAATCCGGCGAGTTGCTTGTCATCGTCCACGATAAGAATGCGGTGTGCAGTATCATCACCATAAACAGGGTTGATGCGTGTAATCAATGATTCATTTTCAGGCATATATTGAGAAGCAAACCGTTTCAGATCATCTTCCGTAAAACGTCAATGCCCCCTGGGGTTGTCACAAAGTCCCGTTTTCCTGCTAATACCCAATGTCGTAAAGTAACCGGAAAGATCATCAACAAAATCGCAGCTTCACTCGACACCATATGCCCGTCAAACACTAGACCAGACACGACAACGTTTCAAACGATTATAACGATTTTATTATTTACAGCGAATACATCGCCATTTGTAATGCCCCCCCTTAGACAAAGAGAAATGATGCGGGTCACAGACAAAACACCCTTTTTTATAGGTCAAAAAGCACCCGGATCTTGCACATATCTCACACATCTGCTAACTAAAACAGTCAATACGCAACCAGGTAATTTCAAAATGCCCATGGATTACGAAGAAAAGCGCGACTTTATTCGCATGAATACCGAGCATGTTTTGCAATTTAGGAAAACCAGTTCAACTGAAATCCAACAAGGAGTCTGCTGCAATCTCAGCGCTACAGGCATTATGTTTACCACTGAGCAGGAAATTTTGCCGGGAACGGAACTGGCAGTCACGATAACGCCACAAAACTCTGTAGTATCACCATTCGACGCGACAATAACAGTAGTGCGAACACAAACCAATAGTGTTCCATCACAGTACGCCATTGCTGGCAGGATCACTTCTATACGGTAAATTCAGGCAATCCAGGATTTTCAGTTTGGAAAAATTGTAGCTTACAGCTCTGGGAAATCAGGTTTTGCAATTTGGGAAAACTTGACCGGATGAGGCCCAACAAGAACGTCTATGGCAATAAGAAGAGTCTGTACACAAATCAATGTGTGTGTGCCTCTCGCAAAACGCCACCACTGACAAAATCATTTCGACCCAATAATTTTCAGTTCAGACTATTTGCACGGAAAAACAACATAATTAACAAACTCACGGTTCAAAACGAATCACATCCCCTGGGCTCAACCGGGTCGTGTCCGAGTCCAGCTCTCCCACTGAAAAAAGCCGTTGCACCTGAGTCACTACCAGAATACTGGCAGGGCTTTCCGAAAAACCCAATGCCCGCTGACCAGGCAAATCATTCACCGCAGACTGGCTCAGCTGAAAAGTATTCAGCACATCACCCACCTTGATGTTGGCCGCACCACCGGCATCAAAAAACACCTGTCTGCCCTCAGCGCGAATCACTCGCGCAGTAAACAATTGTGAGTTAAGGTCATTAATCAACATGCTCACCAGTTTATCCAAAACGCGATGAATTCGCTGACCAAAAGGCGAGGCATAAAACTTGTCATTCAATACCGGCAAAGTAGTCGGAAAATCAAACAGCCCGGCATCCACTACGGATTCATTAAGCCGATGACGTGCTACTTCGGTACCGGTAATGCCGTCATGCACAATGACATCCAGTTCCAGGTGTCGTACCCGCGCACCCAGTAAATGTTTAGTAACGCCCATATCACGAATTACCCCGCTCACCACAAACTGCACCCCCAGGGATTCCGCAAATTCTGTGGCCAACTGTCCGACCTCCTGCGCCGCTGGCAGAGCACCCAGAATACGCCCTTGCGATATCACACCATCATCATTACCCAGCGGTAACAAATACTGCGAAGCATCAGCGGTTCGCACGCGACCATCCACATCCAGACGGCGTTTCAATTCGCGGGCAAGGGCAATTTCTATGTTCGGTAAATCGGCAATCTGGGTACGGTCCAACACATGAAACTGGGTAATCGCTATCTTGCGGCGATACTGAGCACTTAAGCCGGGTGGGGCTGCTGATACTTGCAAACTGACATTGCCCGCTTCAGTATTTGTACCTGCGGCTCGATTTGTCACCGCAATCGCACCCGGTACCTGCGCCCGAATGCGCACATAATAATTAGCTTCGTCCGTCCACTCGTCGAGGATCACCACATTGGTGACATTGCCCCGCGCGGTAAAGCGGACATTATCTGATACCACCCCACGGGACGACACCACCGTGGTGGTGGAAACCTGGGCATTGGCCTGCAACAATGCTTGTCGAATGGCATCCTGCAAAGCCAGGCGTTTAGCCACACCCACCGGGCCATTTATAGGCGAAGTGCCTTCCGCCTCCACTGCCTGCGCCTGCGCCGCGCCCACCAGCATGCAAACCAATAACAAACCGGCACACCCCATAAAATACGTTTTCATAAACTGCCCGCCTACCACCATACTGACCCCTCGGAGTTTATCACTGGCAACACCACTGATAACAAATGATCAATTACTGCCGCTAGCGGCAAAAAGCGGAAAAATCTTTAGTGATTACACGGGTTTAAGCCTCTCCACACACCTCGTAGCCATGCCTTGTAAAAATACCGCAGAGCCTTGTAAACACTAAAGAAATTCCGCTAATACGCCGCTGTAACAAGGACAGAGACTCACAATGAAATTTTGTACATGCTACTGAATACACTATTCGTGCCAATACACTACTTGTTGTTGCAGCGAACAACGCAACAAGCTGTGCTGACAATCATCTTGCTTTGCAGTATCAGTGGCATCACTCTGGCGGGCATGCAGCACTATCAGGCACCATTGGGAAACGTGAATTGGCAAACCTCATCGAAAAAATTACATTGCACGCTAAGTCACGACATCCCTCTTTATGGCACTGTCACGTTCACACAAACCGCTGGCCGTAAGCTGGAATTCAGGCTGACCGCAAAACGTCAGGCCAGTCGCAACAGAGACCGTGCTCATTTACGCTCTCTGCCACCAGAATGGAAACATCAGGCAGACGTGGTGGATTTAGGTGAAGTCCCCATACACAAAGGCAACACCCCATTTCAATTACAGGAAGATTTGTCACGTCGTATGCTGGTCGAACTGCAAAAAGGCATGTTTCCTACGTTCAGTTATCGCGACTGGGCCGATGCCCGTGATGAGGTCACCGTCGTCCTGCCCGGCATTAATATAAAACCGGTACTGGATGAATTTATCGCCTGCCTGGCAAACCTGCCGGTTTATAAATTTTCGGACTTTAAAGACAGCCTGCTGCATTTTGCCTTTGGCAAAAGCACTCTCAATAAGAAAAGCCGAAAACGTCTCGATGAATTAGTACGCTACATCAAAACCGACCCACAACTGAAATACATTGATATCACCGGCCATACCGATGATATAGGACAACGCCGCAGCAATGACAAACTCAGCCAGCAACGCAGCCAGGCGGTAAAAAATTACCTCATTGCCAAAGGTGTTTCACCACAACTGTTTAAATTGAAAGCCCTGGGTGAACGCAGCCCGAAAGCCAGCAACCGTACTGATAAAGGTCGCGCCCAGAATCGCAGAGCTATGGTCAGGCTGGTTAAATAAAATACCACGCCATAAAAGGAAAAATTATGAACAGTAAATGGCAAACCATTTTACTCGCGATTCTTGCGGCAGGCCTGACAGCCTGCTCCGAACAAACATCACCAGAAAAAGCCATAACAGAAGAAGAATATTTTTTGACTGAAAAGCTGGAAACCATTAAAAAAGCCGAAACAGTGGAAAAAATGATTCAGGATGCTGCCACGCAACAGCGACGTAACATCAAGGAGCAGGGTGGCTAATTCTTGTTATCCTAAATTAATCAGTTAAACCGTAGCGAGAGCGACTAAGGTGCGGAAGATAAAGCGTTTTTCAGGTTATTTTGGACGAAAGTGTATCACCCATACGGTGAGTTCAACATGTTCTGAAAAATGCTTTAGATTCTGTGCCTTAGGCGCTCGCAGTAGATTTAACTGATTAATTTAGGGTTATCCCTAACAATTAACGAATACAGGGCTAAACCACCATAGCGTAAATTGGCTGATCTGAACGATGAAAACCCAACTCAAAGGATTTAAAACAACGGGCAAAAAAAGCATTGTGTTCCCTCAAGTCTCTGCATCAGGATTTTATCATTTCTATTCCTCAAATAAAAAAGCCCCTGTTATTAGGGGCTTAACTTAAATTAAGAACATTACACTGATAAACCAAAGTGATTCCTAAAACGGAATATCATCATCAAAATCCCCCATGCCACCTCCGGCTGGAGCCGTCGCAGCTGGCTGCTGCTGCGGAGCAGCACCTGAGGACTGATTAGGTGGTGATTGGTTGAAGTTACCACCACCTCCACTCCCGCCACCACGGCTGTCCAGCATTTGCATTTCGTTGGCAACAATCTCAGTGGTATAACGATCATTACCACTTTGATCCTGCCACTTGCGAGTTTGCAATTTGCCTTCAATATAAACCTTGGAGCCTTTTTTCAGATATTCACCCACAATTTCTGCCAGACGCTGAAAAAACACCACTCGATGCCATTCAGTTTTTTCCTTTTGTTCACCCGTGCTTTTGTCTTTCCAGCTTTCACTGGTGGCTATCGTGACATTGGTCACTGCACCACCATTGGGCATGTATTTTACTTCAGGATCCTGTCCCAGATTACCAATCAAGATAACTTTGTTTATGCCGCGCGCCATTGTCTTTTCTCCTGCTTGTACACTGTTTTAATTCAAAAAATAATTAACTGCCTTGCTTCTCTGCATTGTCAGCAAATTCATCATCCGCTGCAAAGGCTTTAAGTGCTTCGCGATCCAAAGCATGCAAATCCACTTTCAGGTAAGCCACACCATCCTCGGCAATCACCACCGCTTCGGCAACACCGGTCACCCGGGTGAATTCACCCACCAGGTGTCGTGCCCGTTCTTCGCTGATGGGACCCACCCTCACCAAATGGCTGCTGAGATAGCGTGGGCTTTGCATGGTAGCAGCCACCAAAAACCACACAGCTGCCATACCTGCGCATAAACCAAATACGGCTTCAAAACCCATAGCACCGTACAGCCAGCCACCCAGCACTCCGCCAAAAAAGGCACCCAGAAACTGTGAGCTGGAGTACATTCCCATGGCGGTGCCTTTGTTGTCAGGCGAGACCATTTTCGCCACCAGTGAAGGCAATGAAGCCTCCAGCACATTAAACGCGGTGAAAAAGATGAACAACCCCAGCACAATACTGGTAATCGAGTCGTAACCAAGCATGAAAATCAGTTGACCGACACCTAACACCAACACCGAGGCGGTAAACACCGTTTTCATACGGCGTTTTTTCTCGGCAATGATAATAAACGGCACCATCAACAGCATGGCAAACACCATCACGGGCAAATAGATGTACCAGTGTTGCTCAGCAGCCAGCCCGGCGTGATCACGCAAAGCCAGTGGTAACACCACAAACGTTGCGGTCAGCATCATGTGCAAGATCATAATGCCAAAATTCAGGCGCAACAGTTGCGGATCACGAATCACATTTTTAAGTTGGGCAGGCACAGTCTGCGCATCGCGGTGCAATACACTGCGTATCGGGTTTGGCACCACAAAATGCAACACGGCGATGGCCACCAGTGCCATTACGGCGGTCAGCCAGAAGATGCCATCCACACCGATCCAGTTGCTGAATAACGGCCCCATCACCAACGACACGGCAAAGGCCACACCGATACTCATGCCGATAATAGCCATGGCCCCGAGACGTTTTTCTTCGCGGGTGAGATCTGCAACCAATGCCATTACCGCTGCGGCAATGGCTCCCGCACCTTGCAGCGCCCGACCGAAAATCACGCCATTCATCGTATCTGCGGTGGCCGCCACCACGCTGCCGATCACAAAAATAATTAGCCCAAGAATAATCACCGGTTTGCGACCAAAGTGATCCGAGGCCATACCAAAGGGAATCTGCAATGCCGCCTGGGTCAGGCCGTAAATGCCAATTGCCAGGCCGATGAGCGCGGGCGTATAACCCTCCAGCGTTTCTGCATACAGTGCAAACACTGGCAGGATCATAAACAGGCCCATCATTCTCAGGGCATAGATGCCGGCCAGAGAAAATACGGCGCGGCGCTCGGTGGGGAGCATGGCGTCGTCTGTCGTCGTTTTATGGGTGCTTTCGGGTGTGGAGGATTGCGTCACTGCGATACTTGCTCAACTTAAATTTATTGTTGCTGGTTTTTGCGTCGTTCAGACAGAACGGCGTATGATATCAGGTTTGCGTTCCGCCGGAAAAACCCGCGCGCCGTTACAACCCTAAAAACGCTAACACGAGATGTCACCAGCATGGATTTAATACGTATTCAGGGTGCCCGCACCCACAACCTCAAAAATATCGATGTGGAATTACCACGGGATAAACTCATTGTCATTACAGGGTTATCGGGCTCGGGCAAATCCTCTCTGGCTTTTGATACCATTTATGCTGAGGGCCAGCGTCGTTATGTGGAGTCGCTTTCCGCTTACGCGCGCCAATTCCTGTCGATAATGGAAAAGCCCGACGTAGATCATATTGAGGGATTGTCTCCGGCCATTTCTATCGAGCAAAAATCCACATCACATAACCCTCGCTCCACCGTGGGCACCATCACGGAAATTTACGATTATCTGCGATTGTTATTCGCGCGCGCCGGTGAACCGCGTTGCCCCGAACACGATACCAGCCTGGAAATGCAAACCGTCAGTCAAATGGTGGATCAGGTGCTGACCCTGCCGGAAGGCACAAAAATCATGTTGCTGGCACCTGTGGTGCGCAACCGCAAGGGCGAGCATCTCAACGTGTTTAAAGATCTACGCGCCCAGGGTTTTGTGCGCGTGCGTGTTAATGATGAGCTGTTTGAGCTGGACGGTGTACCAGAGCTGGATCTGCGTAAAAAGCATAGTATCGAGGTCATTGTAGACCGGCTTAAAGTCCGTGATGACCAGCAATCACGACTGGCTGATTCCTTTGAAACGGCACTGGCGCTCACCGATGGCATTGCTTCAGTGATGCTGATGGATGATGTACAGGGAGTGGACGAAGAACGGGAGTTGTTATTTTCTGCCCAGTTCGCCTGCTCGCAATGCGGCTATTCCCTGCCGGAGCTGGAACCCCGCATGTTTTCTTTCAATAATCCGGCCGGTGCCTGTGGTGGTTGTGATGGTCTGGGTATAAAACAGTTTTTTGATGCTGAACGTGTGGTTCGCCACCCGGAACTGTCTCTGCCTGCTGGTGCTATACGTGGCTGGGATAAACGTAATGCCTACTACTTTCAGATGATCAGCTCGCTGGCGGAACACTACCACTTTGAGTTGGATACGCCGTTCCATGAACTGCCGGAAGATATTCAACACATCATTCTCAATGGTAGTGACACAGAAGAAATCGAATTCCGTTATTACAAGGACAGGCATAATAATAGCGGCACTTTCACCAGCCGCACCCATGCTTTCGAGGGCATTTTGCCTAATATGGATCGCCGTTATCACGAAACCGATTCCAATGTAGTGCGTGAAGAGCTGGCAAAATATCTCAATACCCGTTCTTGCCCTGATTGCGGTGGTACGCGACTGGCCAAAGGCCCACGTCATGTATTCGTCGCACAATCGACATTGCCTGAATTAACAGCACTGCCGGTAGGCCGGGCACAAGCCTTTTTTGCGCAACTGAAACTAGAGGGGCACCGAGGAGAAATTGCCGAAAAAATTGTCAAGGAAATCGGCCAGCGACTGGATTTTTTAGTCAACGTCGGCCTTGATTATCTGTCATTGGACCGTAGTGCCGATACTTTATCTGGCGGTGAAGCACAACGTATCCGCCTGGCCAGCCAGATCGGTGCCGGCCTGGTGGGAGTAATGTACGTACTGGACGAACCCTCCATTGGCTTGCATCAGCGTGATAACCAGCGTCTGCTCAACACACTCACATATCTTCGTGATATGGGCAATACCGTCATCGTTGTCGAACATGACGAAGATGCCATCATCAGCGCAGACTATGTACTGGACATCGGTCCCGGTGCCGGTGTGCATGGCGGGGAGATTGTCGCACAAGGCACACCGCAGGAAGTCATGGCTAACGAAAACTCACTAACCGGAGCCTATCTGTCCGGACGCAAGTCCATCGCAATCCCTGCGCAACGCACTCTGCCGGATGCAACACAACAAATCCGTATTTTCGGCGCATCGGGCAATAATCTGAAAAATGTGAATGTGGATATCCCTGTTGGACTGATGACGGCAGTGACCGGCGTGTCGGGTTCCGGCAAATCCACACTCATTAATGACACCTTGTTCCGTTTTGCCGCACAGCAAATCAACAACAATCCAGAAGCACCTGCGCCAATGGAAAAAATAGAAGGGCTTGAGCAATTCGATAAAGTCGTGGACATTAACCAAAGCCCTATCGGCCGCACGCCGCGCTCAAACCCCGCCACCTATGCGGGCCTGTTTACACCCATTCGTGAATTATTTGCCGGCACCCAGGAAGCACGGGCGCGCGGTTACACACCAGGCCGTTTCAGTTTTAACGTCAAAGGTGGCCGCTGTGAAGCCTGTCGCGGCGATGGCGCTATCAAAGTGGAAATGCATTTTCTACCGGACATCTACGTGCCCTGCGATATCTGCAAAGGCAAACGCTACAATCGAGAAACTCTGGAAATCAAATACAAGGAGAAGAACATCTATGAAGTACTAGAGCAAACCGTGGAAGATGCGCGTCATTTTTTTGATGCCATTCCATCGGTAGCACGTAAGTTACAAACCCTGATGGATGTCGGCCTCAGTTACATCAAGTTAGGTCAGGCAGCTACCACACTGTCCGGCGGTGAAGCCCAACGCGTCAAACTGGCGCGCGAATTATCCAAACGCGATACTGGCAACACACTATACATTCTTGATGAACCTACTACTGGCCTGCATTTTTATGATATTGAGCAATTGCTTGGCGTATTGCATCGATTGCGCGACCACGGCAATACTATCGTGGTCATTGAACATAATCTGGATGTGATCAAAACGGCTGACTGGGTTATTGACCTGGGGCCAGAAGGGGGTGAAGGTGGTGGTACAATTGTCGCCTGTGGCTCACCGGAAAAAATTGCTGCAACAAAAAACTCCCATACCGGCTACTTCCTGAAGTCAGTTTTGGAAGGCGCTGCGCTCAAAGCAACGGGCACGCATTAACAATAAGCTGCAAAAGTTTCAAACTTTGACTAGTATTGTTCTAGTATTGTTCCGTCGGTTGTGATGTAGCCAAAGCATTGGCTACCGGTCATCACCGGATGCGTTGAACAGATATCATAAACACAAAAAAACAGGTGCCGTTTCAGGATGAGCTTGCCCCAGGATCATGTCGGTAAACCGAAACACGATAGCACTGATGCAGGCCAGCATATGGAGAATGCTTTAATGAACGAACCTGCCGGTAAGATACACACGCTTTCTCCCGCCAGCCAGCCCACGATAACCGAGCAACAGCAATGGTACGAAGAAGACAGCATCAACCTCGTTGATCTATGGCTGGAGCTTGTCAAACGTCGCGTAATCATTTTTACCTCAATAGTCCTGGCGCTCATCGCCGGGTTACTGCTCGCCTTCCTGCTTCCACAAAAATACAATTACACTAGCACGATAGAAATTGGCAGCACGTTGACTCAAACCGCCTCTGGCACAACACCGCAATTAATTGACCCTCCCGAAACGGTGCTGGCAAAAATACAGGAAAGCTATATTCCGTTAGCGCAGCAACAATTTCGTAAAACTCACCCTGACAACAACGCTTTCTACAACATTGACGCACGAATTCCCAAAGGCAGTCAGCTGGTAGTGTTGGAAGCCAAGGGTACCGCAGCAGACAGCGCCAGTTATCTGCAACAATTACAAACTGTGACGAAATATTTATTGCACGATCACCAACGAGTGATGAATGTTTACCAGGCACGCTTGAATAACCGGCTAGCCCTGGCCAAAATAAAACTGGATGAAATTACCGATCCCAGCACCCTGGCCACACTCCAAAAGCAGCTGGAGAGCCAACTTAACAGCGCACGCATTAAACTGGATGAACTGCGTGACCCTCGCGTATTGGCGGTGCCACGGCAGCAACTGGAAAACAAGCTGGCGCGTGAGGAGAAACAATTAACTGATTTAAAAGACCAGACCAAACTGATCAAAGCACGTTATCAACGCCTGGATGAAATCGATATCCTGTTAAAGCAGCAAATCAGCGATCTTGAATCACAAATCGATTCCTCCCTTGCTCAGCGCAAACAGGCCATTGGTAACATGCAAAGTGAATCAGCCGCCATGGCCATGCTGCTCATTGATAATGGCATCCAGCAGAATCGTACACGACTCGCTGCCTTGCAGGAGCGTCTGTTTATCGACCAGCAAAATCTGCGACTGGAACTGGAAGAAAAAATAGCTGCCAATCTGCGCAGCCAAAGCGTACAAAGCAAACTCATTGACAAAACCAACAGCGAACTTAGTCGCCTGAAGATTGGCAACCAACGTGCTCTACAGCGTCACCAACCCGAAATTGGCAAACTTGAAGAAAAACTCGCTAAGCTTTCAGCTGACTCCCGACGCTCTGTTGAACGTCAACAACAAACCATTATCCAAATTGAGGCACAACTGAATAATCTGAAAGCCACCCGTACCATTGCGCCCCCCATGCAGTCACTACAACCCACCGGCCCCGGCAAAAATCTTATTATTATCCTGTCTCTGGTGCTTGGTTTAATGTTTGGCATTTTTGCTGCATTTTTTGCCAGTTTTTTAAGTAAGGCCAAACAACACAAAGTGGCAGCAGATCCGAACTAAATCCTGCCTGGGCGGGCTTGATCATGAAAAAATAGCCTTCCCTACAACCTGTAAAATAATTTTTTACAAAACAACAACGGGGTATCTTCTCTCGGCCTCCAAGAGATGCAGATGTGGCATGTTTAACCTGATGACATTAGGCTAAGTCGCTTTATAACAACAATGCAATTAGCAGGTGATCTGCCCTTTTTGCTGTCATGCAGCGACGGGTGCTGTCACCCTGTGACTCAGGTCAATTTTTACCGCATGGATTCGAAGAGTAGAGGTAAAAAATTCACGCACGAGGTTTTCACCCAACATCCCCATAATGAGCGGAATAATGCTCGACAATACCAGCCAGTTAATGAGGGGAGAAGCATCTTTAAAAAACATGAATGAAGCAAGTGCAGCCAAACTCGTGAGCACGAGAAGTGATCGTGTGGCCAGCGTAAATGTATATTGTGTTTTCATATCTATCATCCTGAATGTTTAGTTATAGTATCTGACAATAAGCCGTCGCTAAGCGATCGACACCAGGACAAAGCAAATGGCATGCCAGGTGTTTTATTTCTATATCATTCAGTAAGTTATTTAATAATTACCGTATCTGTCCTGGCAACGGTTAACACTAGTGTCTCTTTGGGGAGACGGTGAGTTTGGGCAAAAAGAAGAAAACCGTGCAATATAGCCAATCAGGCTCGTCGTGAAACAGCGACATCCCGCAATAACCTGTAATTTGAAAGGGCCAACAGAGAGGACTTTGCCTATAGAAGCTAGTACTACAAGGTCACCGAATAAGCGGAGTTGATAGTGAAGTTGTTGCACGACTGTGGTTTACAGGTCACTGAGGCAGTGCGTTTGCAGGTACAAAGAGTCAATTACGGTTACAAACAGGAACGGTGCAAACGATAAGGGCAGCGTTATCGATACAGTCCTCTGGACCACTGATTAACGGCTATTGTACTAACTGATTCAAGTCAAAGATCGGTAATAAAATAGCCAGCACAATCACCAGTACGATAGCCCCCATACTCAAAATAAGCAGTGGCTCGAACAAGCCCATAAGTCCGGAAATCAATGTTTCCATTTCCCGCTCCTGGCCGCCCGCTGCACGCTCCAGCATGTCTTCAAGGTTGCCACTGGCCTCACCACTGGCAATGAGATGCACGGTCATGGGTGGAAAATAACCACAGGACTCTAACGCTAAATGGATGCCCGAGCCTTCACGCACGCGCCTGGCAGCAGCATCCACTGCTTCACGCATGGGCAGGTTGTTCATTACCTGTGCAGATATTTTCATGCCATCCAGCACCGGCACTCCACTGGCCACCAGAATACTGAACGTACGGGCAAAACGTGCGGTTTCCAGCCCCTTTACCAGGCGTCCGATTAGTGGCATAACTAACAATAGTTGGTGAAAACGAAAACGTACGGCATGCGATTTCAATGAGTACGCAAAAGCTACTCCCGCAATCAATAGAACGAAAAAAATACCTGCACCGTAGTTTTGTACAAATTCGCTGCTGGCAATCAGTCCCCGGGTTAATGCCGGTAACTCCTGGCCGATGTTTTCAAATACTTGTACGACTTGCGGTACAACATAGGCCAGTAACAAAATCACCACCGCAATCGCCACTACTGTCAGCAAGGCAGGATAGATCAGCGCCAGCATCATTTTTTGTGATAGTTGCTGGCGTGATTCGGTGTAATCCGCCAGACGTTCCAATACCACGTCCAGATGCCCGGACTGTTCACCCGCCGCTACTGTGGAACGAAACAGGTTCGAGAATACATGGGGGAAATCGGCCAGCGCGTCGGCCAGCGCGTGGCCCTCTAAAACCCGTGAACGTACGGCTGCCATCATGCTTTTGAGGCGGGGCTTTTCGGTTTGCTTGGAAACCGTAGCAAGGGTTTCATCGATAGGCATGCCGGAACGCACCAGTGTCGCCCACTGGCGGGTAATCAGCGCAAGGTCGGTGGAGCTAATGCCGCGTTGAAACAGGGAGCGTTTGCTGCGCGCTTCACGCTGTTGCACAGCTTCAACAGATAAAGGGGTAAGCCCTTGCTCACGCAACTGCTGACGAATTTGCCGTGCGGCATCCCCTTCCAGCACACCGCTTTTTTCGCGGCCGCGTTCATCCAGTGCAGTGTATTCAAATGCGCTCATAGTCGAGTATCAGGTATCTGGTTGAACAACCCCAGTAACCTGTTTTTAATCTTCCCTCGTTACGCGCAACACTTCGTCAACACTGGTGTCACCAGCCAACACACGGCGCAGGCCATCATGCCGAATACCGGGAGATTGCTGTCGCGCATAACGTTCAATTTCGTGTTCACTGGTGCCATCGTGGATCATGTTGCGCAGGTTGTCATCGACTTCTACCAGTTCATAAATGCCGGTACGGCCGGAGTAACCCTGAAAATTACAATGCTTACAGCCCTCAGCTTTATAAAAAGTCGGTGGATTGGCTGCGTCCAATGCAAAGCGCTCACAATCAACCTCGTTGACCGTATACGGTTGCTTGCATTCTTTACACAGCAGGCGCACCAGACGTTGTGCCAGTACACCCAGCAACGTCGATGACAACAGGAAGGGTTCTACCCCCATGTCGCGCAACCGGGTAACGGCACCCACCGCACTGTTAGTGTGCAGGGTGGATAATACAAGATGGCCGGTGAGCGATGACTGCACTGCGATTTCCGCTGTTTCCAGATCACGAATTTCACCCACCATCACCACGTCCGGATCCTGACGTAAAATTGCACGCAGGCCGCGCGCAAAGCTCATATCAACTTTTGCATTCACGTTGGTCTGGCTGATACCGTCGAGGTCGTATTCCACGGGGTCTTCGACGGTCATGATGTTGCGTTTGTTCTCATTGAGCTGTGTTAATACGGCATAAAGCGTTGTGGTTTTACCTGAGCCGGTGGGGCCGGTCACCAAAATAATGCCATGCGGTTTACGGATGACTTTGTCCATCTTTTGATGGGTCTGTCTGTCCATGCCCAAGTGAGATAAATCCAAACGCCCGGCCTGCTTGTCGAGCAAACGCATTACCACGCGTTCACCCTGGCCGGTGGGGATAGTGGAAACGCGCACGTCCACCGCGCGCCCGGCAATGCGTAGACCAATACGTCCATCCTGCGGCAAGCGCTTTTCAGCAATGTCCAATTTTGCCATCACTTTAATACGCGACACTAACAACGGTGCCAACACGCGACGCGGTGTCAGCACTTCTCGCAACATACCGTCCACACGAAAACGCACCACCAGTCGTGTTTCATAGGGTTCGATGTGGATATCCGAGGCATCTTCCTTGATAGCCTGCGTAAGCAGTGCATTAATCAAACGAATGATCGGTGCATCGTCTTCACTTTCTAAAAGGTCTTCCGGTTCGGGCAAGGCTTGTGCAATCGCAAACAGATCGGCCTCATCATCAAGGTCGTCCATCATTTGCATGGCTTCACCCGAGTGCTGCTCATAGGCCTTTTGCAGGCGCGCATCAAATTCATCGGCATCGATACATTCAAAATGCACCGGGCGTGACAGAAAACGACGCACCTCAGCCAGTGTCATACTGTTCACGCCAGGGCGCATCAGCACAACAACATACTCAGAGGTTTTTTCACTCACCAGCACACCATTGCGCTTGGCAAAGATGAAGGGGAGCGTGGGAATGGCCGGGGCAACAGGGGATGCACTGTCAGTCAACGCAGTCTCAGCTGTGTTATCAGGTGCAATATCAACGACGCTATTCATGAGTGGTATTAACAGACAGAGCTTTTAAAACTCGTCATCCTCATCCTCCCAGTCAGAAAATATGGACACGGAATCCTGTTTCGCAAGCGCACGCTGATCCTGCTGCGGAGTTTCAGATGTTTTTTGTTGCTGTGAACGAGTGATAAAAGGTGCTGGCAATTCCAAGAATTCTTCAGCCTCAGGCATCACCGGGTGTGATTCACCTGACATCAAACTCACACCATCTTCACCCAACCGTAGCTGTTCGGAACGAATAAAGTTGTATTTGTTGCGCGTCACTTTAAAGCTGTCTTCTTTGGTACGCAAAATGGTGGGGCGTAAAAACACCATCAGATTGGTTTTCACTTTTTTCACCGAGGTATAACGAAATAAAGCACCCAGCAACGGGATATCTCCCAGCAAGGGTACTTTTTGCTCGGTCTCCACCAGGTCGTCCTTAATCAGACCACCCAGCACCAGCATTTTGCCATCATCCACTAATACACTGGTTTTAATCGAACGCTCACTGGTCACAATATCGCCCGCACCCGCCGCACCACCAGCAACACCATCTACCGTTTGCTCGATATCCAGACGAATGGCGTCGCCTTCGTTGATTTGCGGTTTTACTTTCAGGCGTATACCGACTTGTTTCCGCTCGAAAGTGGTAAAGGGGTTCACAGAAGAGTTTGCCCCTCCAGCATTGGCAAAAGCGCCAGTGGGAATCGATAATTCCTGACCAACAAAAATTTCTGCTTCTTCGTTATCCATGGTCACCAGAGTAGGTGTGGACAACACATTGGTGATACCGTCACCTTCCAGCGCACGGATCAATCCGGCAAAATTAAAGGTGCCGCTACTGAATTGACCCAGGCCAATGGTGACACCAGAGCCAATGGCCGACAGTGCCGCCGCCGCGCCGCCCGCTCCAGATGCTGCGGCTCTTGCAGCGCCCTGTGCAAGCCCGGAGATACTGCTGCTGCCGCTACCGAAGTTGATTGCACCCACCGGGTTATCCCCACCGCTGCCATCAAACAACCATTGTACGCCCAATTCCGCAGCTCGATCCGAGGATACCTCGGCAATAACCGCTTCCACCATCACCTGCGCACGACGCACATCCAGCTGGGCAATGACAGATTTCAGTGAACGAAACACTGTGGGTGCAGCGGTAATAACCAGTGCATTGGTGCTTTCATCGGCCTGAATATCAAAAGGCTGACGGGACGATGCGGGCGCTGACTTGGCTTTTTTATCTTTGGTGTTTTTGGTTTTGCCCACCCCGGTAAGTACTGGCACCAGATCCTTGGCCTTGGCGTAACGTAAATAAATGACATGGGTATCACCCACCACTTCGGAGGGCGTATCCAAGTGTGAAATGATGGCTCGCAGCTGCAAACGTTCGGCGCGCTCGCCACCAATCAAAATACTGTTGGTGCGCTCGTCTGCCACCAACATGGGTTTGCTGGCCTTGGGATTCTTTTTGCCCGCCTGCTGTCGCAGGCTGGTGAGCACTCGCACCAGATCCGAGGCTACGGCATTTTCCAGTGGCACAATTTCGATTTCACCACTGGTCGGCTGATCGATGCGTTTGATGATTTTCACCAGTCGCGCAATGTTGGCCGCACGATCAGAAATAATCAGCACGTTGCTTTGCGGGTAAGCGGCGAGGTGGCCTTGCGGCGGAACCAGAGGACGAAGAATGGGTACCAATTGAGCGGCGGTGACGTGTTCTATTTCGATCACCCGGGTTACCGCCTCATCACCTTTGCCCGGCTGGCGTGATGAAACAAACGGCATGGCACTGTGCTTGGCATCGGCATCCGGCACAATTTTAATCGCCTTGCCACTGGGGACAGCGGTATAACCATGCACTTCAAGAATAGACAAGAAAACCTTATAGATTTCATCCTTACCCATGGCGCGATTGGAAATCAGCGTCACTTTGCCTTTGACTCGCGGATCAACAATAAAATTTTTGCCAGTGACTTCCGCAATGGAACTGATCACCGCACGGATGTCAGCTCCCTTGAATTTCAGCGTAGTGGTTTCAGCAGCAAAGCCAGAAGATAACCACAGCAGTCCAACCACCAACCAGACATAGCTTAATTTCCGCCGCCGCGACTCCATTTGTACTCGTTCAATCTTCATCCTGTTCCCCGGCCATTGTATTTCTGACCATTGCGTTCCTGGCCAGTACGGCCTGTTGTTAATTCTCTCACGTCACTCCACCTGAAAGGCAAAAGATTCCATCACCCCGTTGCGCTCCACATCCAGTGTCACCGAGTCTGCCGTAGACAAGTCGCGCATAATTTCCAAGGCTTTAATGGGATTGTCCAGCGCCACACCATTCACGCCTGTCACTACGTCGCCACTTTTCAGTCCGAAACGCCCCAACAATTTTCGGTCTTTACCGGGACGAATGCGATAGCCTTTGAGTCTGCCCGTGGCTCTGTCGGTCACCGGTGAAGCGTTCACCAGATTCATCAGTGTCTGTGGCTCGCTCATCAACGCATCACGATACTGGCGCAACAAGGCGGCATTATCTGCGGTACCTGCCTGCGTTATACCGCGCCCACGCGCTCGTGACGTATTCTGCGCCGCCGTGCGCGAGACCATCGCGCTGACAATCTCATCTTTCGGCAAACGCAAGGTTTCAAGTCGGCCACGGTGCTCAAGAATCACCCTGTCTGCATAAATTTCGCGCAATACTGCATTGCCAGGCAGTTTCTGGTCTATGGCATAAGCCTCTTCCACACCTTTACCGTCAGCAATAATCGCGCGCGCCTCAGCGGGATCAGAAGATGCCAGCAAACCATGCAGCTGCAAATTCAACCGAGTATCCGGAGCCTCGGTCATCTGCGCCATTGGCACCGATGAAACTTTCTGAATTTCACCAAACAGGTGCCATTGACCAATACGGTTGATATCGGAAGCACGCGGTTGAGCAGCCTTTGCATTGGACTGAAACGATGCACGAGGTAGCAGCAATGGCTCCGAGGACTGACTGGGCAGCACCTGCCAGGTCAGCTGCGCGAGACTTTGCGCCAACAATACGACAAGCAACAGCAACACCAGCAAGGGCAGACGTTTGTCCGTGCCTACAGCTGCCAGCCGTGCTATAACTTTTGCGCCTGTATCCGTGCGAAGGGATGTACCCCAATCAGCCATTGCCTTGTCCATCTGTCATGCTATTTTACTACCCTTTTGATTACTGGCCAGCACTGTCGGCCAAATCAGCAGAATCGCCAAATGTTGGTATGTCCAGCGAGGACTTCCCATATTTCCACCACAAATCTTACTACAACCCCCGCAAAGCGCCTAGAAACCGCCTTCTCTTCACAGCCCTTACCCTTGAATTTAATACACTTTTTTATGCTGCTCAAACGAGCAGCACTACAAACTACCAGTATTTAGCGGCAATCACCAGCCCGCCAAAAACCCCCGCGCAATGAATACATACCCAAAGCCAATGAACAGGTTACAATGCGGGCATTACCGTTATGCGACACAATAAGCTACTACACAATTCTCTCATAATGATCACCGTCCTGCTCCACGGGGCGGTAAACGCCAGCGAACCCCGGTTTGTTCCGCTAAACCATAACGGCGAACCGTTGTCACTGAGTGAGCGCGAACAGCTGCAAGAATGGCCCTGTATACTTGATCAAAACACGGGGCTGGTCTGGGAGGGAAAATCCAGGACTGCCGGTCTGCATTATCTCAACAACACCTTTAACTGGTTTGATCCAAATCACACACGCAATGGTGGCCTCGCTGGAGAACCTGGCAATAGACAATGCCGCGAAGATGCCCAGAAAAATGCCTGTGATACCCATCGTTTTGTGCAAGCCGTCAATCGCGAAGAACTCTGTAATGCTCACGACTGGCGTCTGCCGCGTCGCGAAGAACTCCGCAGCCTGGTGGACTACAGTATTCCTTATCCTGGCCCCACCATCGATACACAAGCCTTTCCCAATAGCATCGCACAATTTTACTGGTCCGCTGACACGAATGCGAGCGAACCACTGGAAGCCTGGGGCATCGGTTTTTCTTTTGGTTTTGATTACGCCTATTTCAAAAGTAACCGGGTGCATGTTCGGCTGGTCAGCAATAGTCAACAAACCAAATAATAAAGTACAACCGTGACACTATTTTTTCGTTGTTTTTTCGCCATCCTTTTGGGCTTTATTACCAGCGTCAACAGCCCCTTTGTCATGGCACAAAACTGCAACAGTAAAATACCCGCCACATCATCCACACAACGTTTTCACGACAACCAGGATGGCAGCATCACCGACCAGCAAACAGGCCTGCAATGGTCACGTTGCAGCTTGGGCCAACGCTGGGAAGACAACACCTGCCAGAATGAGGCCCGCGCCCTGCCCTATGCCATCGTCGCGTTGATCACAGAGGAAGGCTGGCGACTACCCAGTATCAGCGAGCTTAGTTCACTGGTTGAGCTACAGTGCTCAAAGCCAGCAATCAACACAACAATATTCCCTGCCACAGCGTCCGCCGTCTACTGGACAGCAACCCGCTTCATCAGTCGTGATGGCTATTTTTGGCAAGTGCATTTTTTGCACGGCGAGGCCATACCAGAGAAGGTAGACAGTGTGGCGTATGTACGTTGGGTACGACACCCATGATTTGCTAGTGGATTCAACAATTCTAATGTTCCCGCGTCGCATGAAACTCAATTTCCGGCCAGCGTTCTTTAATCAACTCCAGATTAATTCGGGTCGGTGCTATGTAAGTCAAATTACCATCACCATCTAACGCTAAATTGTCACTCGCCTTGCGCTTGAAATCATCCAGCATTTTTTCATCGCCACATTCTACCCACCGCGCTGTAGCCACGTTAACATTTTCGAATCGACATTCCACGTTGTATTCATGTTGCAGGCGATGGGCAACCACATCAAACTGCAACACACCTACTGCACCGACGATAAGATCATTGTTATTCATGGGTCGAAATAATTGTGACGCGCCCTCTTCACACAGTTCCTGCAATCCTTTTTGCAATGCTTTCATACGCAACGGATCCAGCAGGCGCGCGCGTCGAAACAGCTCCGGCGCAAAATGCGGTATACCAATAAATTTCAGCTCTTCACCTTGCGTGAAGGTATCACCAATCTGAATACTGCCGTGATTATGTAAACCAATGATGTCTCCCGAATAGGCGTCTTCCACATGCTCGCGATCAGAAGCCATAAAGGTGATGGCGGTGGGGATTTTTATATCACGACCAATGCGCACATGCCTGACCTTCATACCTTTGCTGTAGGTACCGGAGCAAATGCGCAGAAAGGCGATGCGATCACGATGTTTGGGGTCCATATTGGCCTGAATTTTAAACACAAAACCGGAAAACTTTGTTTCATCTGATTTCACTTCACGGCTTTTGCTCATACGCGATGGTGGTGGCGGTGCAAAACTCACCAACGCATCCAGCAACTCCTGCACACCAAAGTTGTTGATGGCGGAACCAAAATACACAGGCGTGAGTTTGCCGGCTAAAAATGCGTCAAGCGAAAATTCATGGCTGGCACCACGAACCAGCTCCACTTCTTCACGAAACTCATCCATCATACTGCCAAACAGCTCGTCCAGACGTGGATTATCCAGCCCTTCAATAACTTCACCTTCTTGTACCTTGCCGCCGTGCGTAGCGCTGAACAGGTGAATATTATCGCTGTACAAATCGTACACGCCTTTGAAATTTTTGCCCATGCCGATGGGCCAGGTCATGGGTGCGCACTGAATGTTCAGCACATCTTCCACTTCATCCAACAGTTCCAGCGGATCACGGCCTTCACGGTCCAGTTTGTTGATGAAGCTGATAATGGGCGTATCGCGCAGGCGACAGACATCCATCAACTTGACGGTACGCTGCTCAACACCTTTAGCACAGTCAATGACCATCAAGGCGGAGTCAGCCGCAGTCAGCGTACGATAGGTATCTTCCGAGAAATCTTCATGGCCCGGCGTATCCAGCAGATTGATGATTTTATCCCGGTAGGGAAACTGCATGATGGACGTGGTGACCGAAATGCCGCGCTCCTGCTCCAGCGCCATCCAGTCGGAGGTGGCATGACGCGCAGCTTTGCGGCCCTTGACAGTGCCAGCCAATTGAATGGCGCTACCAAACAGCAGCAGCTTTTCAGTGAGCGTGGTTTTACCCGCATCGGGGTGAGAAATAATCGCAAAGGCCCGACGTCGCTGAACTTCTTGCAGGAACTCGGACATATCGCTAACTCAGTGCCGGAAAAATAAACGGTTACGTGAATACCATCACGCCACATCTCAGCGGCAAACGATGGCTAAAAAATGGTGGGCCGTCCGCGACTCGAACGCGGGACCATCGGATTAAAAGTCCGGTGCTCTACCAACTGAGCTAACGGCCCAAAAAAAGGAATGCAAATCATACAGAAATGACGAGGAATAACAAGGTAAAGTGCTGCCTTGTCCGACAAAAAGTTGCATGCACACAACGCGATGCAATTAACGGCTATCGTAATTATACAGCATCGAGCCTGCGCAGCCTGTTGGGCAACAACTTCATATCGGCCAAACCAGCTACTAACGCCTTCACGAAAGAAGCTTCTTCTTCGTACACCAACTTGTAATATTGTACCTTCATGGTGATAGCACTACCAAATACGATAGCGACCAGCGCCAAAAATGAACCCGCCGCCAACGTAGAAACACCGGTAATGCCCTGGCCAATGGTACACCCTAGAGCCAGCACACCACCAAAACCCATAAGCACAGCCCCAATAATATGCGAGACAAAGTCTTTAAACGAAATAAACCATTCAAAGCGCAGGCTTTTACTCAATAGCGACCATAGAAATGAACCAACAATCACCCCCATCAGTGCCATAATACCAAAGGTCAGCATAGAACGATTCAAGCCGCTACCAACATAACCAAAGGTCTGCCCCATAGGATTAATAAACGTAAATGACTGCGGGCTCAGCGGCCGCCCCATAGCGGGTTTGCCTTCCTCGGAATCGGCCAGCATATCCCATTCGCCGTAATAGTCACTAAGGCTATACAACTCCTCATCCACGGTGATTTCCACATTGCTACTCACAAACCAGCCACCCAGCACAACTAGGCCGACAATGATACCACCCAGAATATTGTCTCGACTGTTACGGAAATCTGCCGATTTAAACACAAAAAACAATGTTGCCAGCACCAACACAAGACCAACCACCAAACGGGTCATCACTGCATTATCAGGATTGAGCAGCGTGCCAAAATCCTGTGCCTCACCAACATCAATAGCCAATGGGCGAATCCAGTCATAAAAAAGCAGACCGAACAGGGTTTTATCTGAGTCAGGAAAGGGGTTCGTCATAAAATAGGCAATCACCGCAATGACCATTAACACCACAACCGACTTAAAATTACCCCCTCCAATGCGAATCAACGTCTTGTTACCGCAACCACTGGCCAAAGTCATACCAATACCAAACAAAACACCGCCCAGCAGATTTTCAGCCCAGATAAGCTGCGAACTGCGATAAGGTGGAAAAGCAGCATCGGCATTAATCAGCCCCATCATCTCAAGGATCACAACACCCAGCATGGCAACCGCAATGGCTAATAACCAAGCACGAATCCGCCCCAAGTCTCCCATATTGACCCAATCAGAAACAGCCCCCATGGTGCAAAAATTCGTTTTATTCGCCACGACCCCCAGCAGCAAAGCAAGAACAAAGGTGGTCCACAAAAAAACCGTTTCCGCTTCGATAAAGCCGTCGAATATCATGCAGCTCCCTTATCCCTTTGTACGCTTGGTGCTCTGCCCCAAACCTACACCGCCCTGGGATTTTTGATACTTGATTAATGAAGCAATGATATTGCTTCGCGAAAAAACACTGAGCTTAGATGTGCATCAGCCAAGTCTAATACTATTAACAAGCATCTGGTGGGTTTTTTCATCAAAATTTTCTATCGGGACATTACAGCACAACCAGCTACTTAAAAAAAACAGCCGCATAACCATCCAATAGATAAACAACAACAAATTTCAGGCACAAAAAACCGGGCATATAGCCCGGATTTTTAAGACGTATTGATGATAAAGCAAACTTATTCTTTCGTTTCCGCCACAGTCTCGACTTCAGTGCTTTCCGTTTCATCAACCGCCAATTCAGGACGATCCACCAGCTCAACAATGGCCATGGGCGCATTGTC
The DNA here is from genome assembly GCA_021648485.1 of Gammaproteobacteria bacterium. Lineage (GTDB taxonomy): Bacteria > Pseudomonadota > Gammaproteobacteria > SZUA-152 > SZUA-152 > SZUA-152. The sequence goes on along the minus strand of JAKISS010000023.1, from coordinate 8,895 downwards.
ACCAGGACGAAAACCGCACTTAAGGATACGCAGGTAACCCCCCGGGCGTGATTGGTAACGCGGGCCTAACTCAACAAACAATTTACTCACCATATCGCGATTACGAATACGATTAAACACAATTCGACGATTTGCAACCGAGTCTGATTTTGCACGAGTAATCAGCGGCTCAACCACACGACGCAATTCTTTGGCCTTGGGTACAGTGGTCTTGATCACTTCATGTTCAAACAGTGATGAGGCCATATTACGAAACATCGCCTTGCGATGACTGCTGTTTCGATTTAATTGACGACCTGATTGACGATGACGCATGGAATGTTCCTTTAAACTCTATTTCTTGGTACAAAATCTAATAAACCGAACCCGAACAAAAAAGTCCGACAATATGCAACTTTTATGTCAGCTCGCGCTGCTCTTTCAGACTGGCAGGCGGCCAATTTTCCAACCGCAGCCCCAGAGAAAGACCTTTGGTTGCCAATACGCTCTTTATTTCGGTAAGCGATTTTTTGCCCAGGTTCGGCGTTTTCAACAGCTCGACTTCAGTACACTGGATCAAATCACCAATATAATAAATTTGCTCGGCTTTCAGACAGTTCGCTGAACGCACAGTGAGTTCAAGATCATCAACCGGCCGTAGCAGCACTGGGTCCACTTCAGGCTCATCAGACTTGGCCGTATCTTCCTCGCGGCTTTGCAAATCAACAAAGGTCGATAACTGATCCTGAAGAATAGTTGCAGCAGAACGCACCACTTCTTCCGGATTAAGAGAGCCATCGGTTTCCAGCTCAATAATCAACTTGTCGAGATCAGTACGCTGCTCAACACGGGCGCGTTCCACAGTATAGGCAACACGCTCAATCGGGCTGAAGGAGGCATCCAGCTGCAAACGACCAATGGCACGGCCTTCACCTTCTGTATCACGCGTCGTTGATGCTTCATAGCCACGACCTGTGCTGACTTTTAAGGTCATCTTCAGCGAACCATTCTTGGTCAGGTGCGCAATAACATGATCCGGATTCACCAATTCAATATCATGATCCAGAGTAATATCGGCAGCCGTTATAGGACCCTCTCCGGATTTTTCCAGCTTCAGCACAACTTCATTGCGCGTATGCATGCGAAACGACAATCCTTTGAGGTTAAGCAGAATATCAATCACATCTTCCTGCACACCTTCAATAGTGCTGTATTCATGCAGCACACCTTCAATTTCAGCCTCAACAACCGCACATCCAGAAATTGACGACAGCAAGATACGGCGCAAAGCATTACCCAAGGTATGACCAAAACCCCGCTCCAAAGGCTCTAAAGTCACTTTGGCATGTCGGTCATTGTAGACTTGGACGTTAACAATACTCGGCTTCAAAAATTCAGACACTAAACCCTGCATGGATTTTCCTCTCTGGCCATCTGGCACGCTGTCATAAAACGTTTATAACAAATCGTTTTACAAACAACACCAGCTACGGCTGACTTGTGTTTCTGGTTCGTACCACCAATTACTTGGAATACAACTCAACAATCAAATGCTCATTAATGTCAGATGACAATTCGGCACGTTCCGGACGCGCTTTAAACACACCGGTGAACTTTTTAGCATCAACTTCAATCCATTCCGCGAATCCACGTTGACCTGCCATATCCAGCGCAGACTGGATGCGTAATTGATTACGGCTACCTTCACGCACGGCAACTTCATCCGCAGGATTAACCTGATAAGAAGGGATAGTCACTGTCACGCCGTTCACGCTGATTGCTTTGTGACGCACCAACTGACGCGCTTCGCTGCGTGACGCAGCAAAACCCATGCGGTATACCACATTGTCCAAACGCGACTCTAATGCCTGTAATAGATTTTCGCCAGTCGCGCCTTTGCTGCTATCAGCCGATTTATAATAAAGACGGAACTGGTTTTCCAGAATGCCGTAAGTACGACGCATCTTCTGTTTTTCACGCAACTGCGTTGCATAATCAGAAGTACGGGTACGACGCTGGCCATGCTGCCCCGGAGGGAAAGCTCGATTTTCCATCGCGCATTTGCTGCCGTAACATTTCTCGCCTTTCAGAAAGAGTTTCTCGCCTTCACGACGACATTGACGACATTTTGGACCTACATATCTAGCCATTCTTCACTTGCTCCAAAAGATGCTCCAAACTTAAATGCGCAAACTTAAACGCGACGACGTTTTGGCGGACGACAGCCATTATGCGGAATCGGCGTTACATCAGTGATGCTTGTGATGTTAAAGCCGTTTGCATTGAGTGCGCGGATAGCAGATTCACGACCTGGGCCTGGACCTTTTACACAGACATCAAGATTTTTCATGCCCATCTCCTTAACCAGAGCGGCAACACGCTCAGCTGCAACCTGTGCCGCGAACGGTGTACTTTTACGCGAACCACGGAAACCGGAACCACCCGCAGTCGCCCAGGCCAAAGCATTACCCTGACGATCAGTGACTGTAACAATGGTATTATTGAAGGTCGCATGCACATGTGCGATGCCATCAACCACGTTCTTTTTAACTTTCTTGCGAGTACGAGGACTTGCCATTCGGATAACCTGTATTAATCAAACTGCATTAATGAAAAAGTGAGTATTGCGTAGCATCTATGCGCCCTAGCTGCACTTACTTAGTCGTTGTAACTCTAGTTACTACGCACCATGCGACGAGGACCTTTACGTGTACGAGCATTCGTTCGTGTGCGTTGGCCACGCAATGGCAGGCCGCGACGGTGACGAATTCCACGATAGCAACCTAGGTCCATCAAACGCTTAATGTTCATCGAGACTTCACGTCGAAGATCACCTTCAACGTCAAACTTGCCCACTTCAGCACGTAACAAATCGAGCTCTTGCTCGGTCAGATCCTTGATCTTGGCATCTTCTTTCACACCCGAAGCAACACAAATTTGCTTTGCGCGTGTCGCCCCAATACCAAAAATCGCCCTTAGCCCAATCACCGTGTGCTTGTGCGCTGGAATATTAATACCCGCAATACGAGCCATTCAAACAATCTCCAAAATAACGCCGCAGAAAGCCGGCTATTGTAATCAGTTTCCTACCCGTCAGCAAGTGCGACGAGTAAAAGTCAATATTAACCCTGACGCTGCTTATGACGAGGATCCACACAAATCACGCGAACCACGCCCTTGCGGCGTACAATCTTGCATTTATTACAAATCTTCTTAACCGAAGCACGTACTTTCATGGTCTGTCTCCAAACAGCTAACGGCCTACTCTGGCCCGGGCCTTGCCCAATTTACTTATTCACAGTACTCATTCACAGCAGGCTAAATACCGCTGCGACCATAACCCTTCAAACTGGCCTTCTTCATCAAACCTTCATACTGGTGCGACATCAGATGCGCCTGAATCTGAGAAATAAAATCCATCACCACAATCACGATAATCAGCAAAGACGTACCACCAAAATAAAATGGGACATTCCAGTACACAATCATAAACTCGGGCAGCAAACACACGGCTGTTATGTACATCGCACCAACCAGCGTTAACCGTGACATGACCCCGTCAATATACTTCGCCGTATTCTGGCCGGGACGAATTCCTGGAATAAACGCACCGGAGCGTTTCAAATTATCGGCGGTATCTTTTGGATTAAACTGCAAGGCCACGTAAAAAAAACAAAAGAAAATAATCGCCATCGCATATAAAAACACGTAGATCGGCTGCCCGGGCGATAGCATTGTCGCAATACTTTTCAACCAGCCCATACCTTCCGTCTGACCAAGCCAACTCGCCAAAGTCCCAGGAAACAGAATAATACTTGAGGCAAAAATGGGCGGAATCACGCCCGCCATATTGACCTTCAATGGCAGATGACTTTTTTGCGCCGCATACACCTTGCGCCCCTGTTGACGCTTAGCGTAATTCACCGTGATGCGTCGTTGTCCACGCTCCACAAAAACTACAAAACCGGTTACACCAATAGCAAGTACCAACAAAATCAGTACCAGAAATGCGCTGATCTCACCAATGCGCGCCAGCTCCAAAGTCCCGCCAATCGCTGATGGCAATCCAGCAACAATACCCGCAAAAATGATTAACGAGATACCATTACCGATACCACGCTCAGTCACCTGCTCACCCAGCCACATCAAAAACATGGTACCGGTCACTAGACTGATAACTGCAGTAAATACAAACCCGGGGCCCGGCGAAGGCACCAAAGCTAACGCGCCCGCCGTCTGTCCTTGCAAGGCAATCGCAATACCCAGAGACTGAAAAAGTGCCAAACCTAATGTGCCGTAGCGTGTGTACTGGGTGATTTTGCGCCGCCCAGACTCACCTTCTTTTTTCATCTGCTCCAGCTTGGGCACCACCGCAGTCAACAATTGCATGATAATCGAGGCAGAAATATAAGGCATGACACCCAAGGCAAACAATGACAAACGACCTAAAGCACCACCGGAAAACATGTTGAACATGTCTAGAATCGTGCCCTTTTGTTCCTCAAACAATATTGCCAGCGCAGCCGGATCAATTCCTGGAACAGGAATAAATGTACCGATGCGGAAGACCACCATCGCCATGAGCACAAACAGCAAACGTTGCTTGAGTTCAGATAATTTACCTGAACCCATTGCGCCAAGCATTGAAGAGTTTGTAGCTGACACCGATTTTTAATCCTCGACCTTTCCACCAGCGGCTTCAATTGCCGCGCGTGCACCCTTGGTAACACCTAAGCCACTAACCGTAACGGCTTTTGAAATTTCACCCGACAGGATCACCTTGGCACGTTTGATTTGCTGACCGACAATGTTAGCTGTTTTCAGTGCAAGTAAATCGACTTTATCACCCTCAACCATCGCCAATTCGTGCAATCTGATTTCAGCAACATAACGTGCAGTACGTGAAGTGAAGCCTACTTTCGGTAAGCGACGCTGCAAAGGCATCTGTCCACCTTCAAACCCAACTTTGGTGAACCCGCCGGAACGTGATTTTTGGCCTTTGTGACCACGGCCACCTGTCTTGCCCAGACCGGAACCAATACCCCGACCAACACGTTTGGCATTTTTCTTTGAGCCATCCGCAGGCTTAAGTGTATTTAAATACATTTTATGCTTCCTCAACCGTCAGCAGATAAGAGACCGCATTAATCATTCCGCGATTACAAGGCGTATCTTCAACGGAAACCGTCTGATGAATGCGACGCAAGCCTAAGCCGGCGACACAGGCTTTGTGTGCTGGCAACCGTCCGATAACGCTTTTGTTTAATGTAATTTTGACTTGATTAGCCATGATTTACCCCGAAATCTCTTCAACACTTTTGCCGCGCTTGGCAGCAACAGCTTCCGGTGTTGTCATTTCACTTAATCCTTTGAACGTGGCCCGCACAACATTGATCGGATTATTTGAACCGATACATTTTGCCAGCACATCACGCACACCCACAGCCTCAAACACCGCTCGCATGGGACCACCGGCAATAATTCCAGTACCTTCGGAAGCGGGAAGCATAACAACTTTGGCCGCACCATGATTACCGATAAGCGGATACTGCAACGTGCCACCTTTCAGATTGACTTTGCGCATGTTTTTTCGAGCATCTTCCATGGCCTTTTGCACAGCAACGGGCACTTCACGCGCCTTGCCTCGCCCAAAACCAATCTTACCTTCACCATCGCCCACTACCGTCAGCGCAGTAAAACCGAAAATACGCCCACCCTTTACCACTTTTGCCACGCGATTGATATTAACCAGCTTTTCAATCAAACCGTCGCTATTAGCTTGTGCATCAAATTTAGCCATGCCAGATACCTTATTCCTATTTTTAGATAGTCAAACCACTTTCACGAGCGGCATCGGCAAGCGCTTTCACGCGGCCATGATATTTGAAACCCGAACGATCAAAAGCGACCTGATCAACACCGGATGCCTTTGCACGCTCGGCAATGAGCTGTCCGATTTTAACTGCGGCTTCAACGTTACCCGTATGTTTCAAAGACGACTTCACATCTGTTTCCAGCGTTGAAGCGCTGGCCACAACACTGGCACCATCGGGTGAAATCACCTGCGCGTAAGTATGTTGCGCGGTACGATGCACACACAAACGGTGCGCACCCAGTTCGCGGATTTTGGAACGTGTGCGTAAGGCACGACGTAAACGACTTTCTCTTTTATTCATTTCGATGTGCCCCTACTTCTTCTTGGCTTCTTTGCGGACAACATGCTCATCCGTATAACGAACACCTTTGCCTTTGTAAGGCTCTGGTGGGCGATAGGCGCGAATATTTGCAGCCACCTGCCCGACTTTTTGCTTATCAATACCTGTTACTACGATCTCTGTCTGGCTGGGCGTTTCAACACTAATGCCTTCCGGCACCTCGTATTCAACCGGGTGCGAAAAACCCAGTGACAAGTTCAATTTTTTACCTTGTGCCTGCGCACGATAGCCCACGCCGACTAGCGTCAGCCTTTTCTCGAAACCCTGCGACACACCCATCACCATGTTATTTAACAAGGCGCGGGTAGTACCCGCCAATGCATTTGAGCTTTGTTCAGTATTGCGGGCAGAAAAAGTCAATGCTGACTCCTGCTGACTGACTTCAACCAGCGTATGAATTTCGTGATTCAACTCACCCTTCGCACCCTTTACTTTGACCGACTGGCCACTCAGAGTAACTTCAACACCCGAAGGAATTTGTACCGGATTATTTGCAACGCGTGACATTGTTCTCCCCTTATGCAACGTAGCAGATGACTTCGCCACCGTGACCTGCTTTACGCGCAGCACGATCTGTCATCAAACCTTTCGAGGTGGAGACAACAGCCACACCCAGCCCGTTCATGACAGAAGGCAATTCATCCTTGCCTTTATAAACACGCAACCCAGGACGGCTCACGCGTTTAATCATATCGATAACCGGCTTGCCCTCATAATACTTAAGAGCAACTTCCAATACCGGCTTGCCATCGATATCCTGTGTGTTAACACCTGTGATATATCCTTCTTTCACTAACAAATTCGCAATTGCGATTTTCTTTGTGGAAGATGGCATCGTCACAGTCAGCTTACCCGCCGACAATGCATTACGAATGCGTGTCAGCATGTCAGCAATCGGATCAGTCATGCTCATGCCATAAACTCCTGAAATACCCGTTTTGCAAAATCGCCTACGGGATAAAAATTTATTATTACTACTTTAATACTAAAAACTTTACCAGCTGGCCTTAACCAGACCGGGGATATCTCCTCGCATGGCAGCTTCACGCAACTTGGTGCGAGACAAACCGAACTTACGGTAATAACCGTGCGGCCGCCCCGTTTCACGACAGCGATTACGCTGACGACAGGGACTGGCATTACGCGGCAGAGACTGAAACTTGCGCTGCGCCTCTTCTTTGTCTTCGGCACTCAAATTTTGATCTTTCAATTGAGCCTTCAGTTCGGCGCGTTTCACTGCGTATTTTGCAACAGTACGGGCGCGTTTCAGTTCGCGGTTAATGATCGATTGTTTTGCCATACCAGTCTCTCTACTTTATTTTTTAAGCGGAAGATTAAAAGCGGTTAACAACGCACGCGCTTCGTCATCAGTCTTTGCGCTGGTGGTGAAGGTAATATCCATCCCCCGGATCGCGTCAATTTTATCGTAGTCAATTTCCGGGAAAATAATCTGCTCCTGGATACCCATGCTGTAATTGCCACGTCCGTCAAAGGCGTTGGGCTTCAAACCACGAAAGTCACGAATACGTGGAATAGCGATACTCACCAGACGATCCATAAAGTCATACATACGCTCGCGGCGCAAAGTCACTTTACAACCAATGGGCCAGCCTTCACGCACCTTAAAACCAGCAACTGATAAACGCGCATGATTAACCACTGGCTTTTGCCCGGCAATCCTGGTCATGTCATCAACGGCATGTTGAATAATTTTCTTGTCGCCAATAGCCTCGCCAAGCCCCATATTCAGGGTGATTTTTTCCAGCTTCGGCACTTCCATCACGCTCTTGAAACCAAACTGACTCTTGAGCTGATCGACCACAGTGTCTTTATAATATTCTCGTAAACGGGACATGACTTTCTTCCGCCCTTCCTAATTAACTTGTTCTAAAAAACCAAAAGGTTAAATGTCTACAACTTCGTTGTCAGACTTAAAAAATCGCACTTTATTGCCATCTTTCAATTTTTTGATGCCAACGCGATCACCTTTACCTGTTGCCGGGTTAAATAACGCAATATTGGAAATATGCAAAGACATCTCTTTCTCGACAATGCCACCAGCCTCTCCCGCATTGGGATTTGCCTTAACATGCTTTTTTGCCATGTTGCAGCTTTCAACCAAAACACGATCATCTGCCACTATCTTCAGAACAGCGCCACGTTTGCCTTTGTCTTTACCAGTAGTGATGATAACTTCATCACCTTTTTTGATCTTACGCATCGTAATTCTCTTTCTTGCTTTACTAATATGAATGCTGACAGAGTCTTTACACAACTCCCTGCGAAACCCCGTCCTGTTACAAGACTTCCGGAGCCAACGAAATGATCTTCATGAAGCGTTCACTACGCAATTCACGGGTCACCGGACCAAAAATACGTGTGCCGATGGGCTGCAAATTGGCGTTCAACAACACCGCCGCATTACCGTCAAAGCGAATCAATGAACCATCAGGGCGTCGCACACCTTTGGCTGTACGCACTACAACGGCGTTATACACCTCGCCTTTTTTGACCTTCCCACGAGGAATAGCCTCTTTGATACTCACTTTGATGATGTCACCAATACCGGCATAGCGGCGCTTGGAACCACCCAGCACTTTGATACACATCAGGCGACGCGCACCGCTGTTGTCAGCCACATCTAATACCGTCTGCATCTGAATCATCGAAATATCTCCACCAAACTGCGCACAAAACCACC
>JAKISS010000022.1 GCA_021648485.1 Gammaproteobacteria bacterium | reverse complement strand
GCTGTCGTGCCTGGAGCGTGAGGTTATCAGGTTCGGCAATGCGGGCGAAGGTCAGATTGTCTGCGGTATATTCGTGGGCACAGTAGATCCGGGTGTCGTCGGGCAGGGCGGCGATCTGGCTCAGTGAATGGTGCATTTGCGCTGGTGTGCCTTCAAAAAGGCGGCCACAGCCACCGGCAAACAGGGTGTCACCGACGAAAATCATGCCGTGTTCGTCAATATTGCTGGTCGGGTGATAATAGGCGATGTGTCCGGCAGTGTGACCGGGTACGTGTAAAACCTGGAAATCCGCTGCCAGTGCTTCGATGTGAACATGATCACCTTTGGCCAGTGGCTGGCTGATGTGGGGGATGGTTTCACGGGCAGGGCCGTAAACCGGCATAGGCCAGCGGGCCAGTAGATCCTCGATGCCACCGACGTGATCCCAGTGGTGGTGGGTAATCAAAATGGCCACTGGTTTCAGTGATTGTGCGGTGATGGCGGTGATGACCGGGGTGGCATCGCCGGGATCGACGATGACCACTTGCGGTTGGTCTGGGTGTCGGATCAGCCAGATGTAATTATCTTCAAAGGCAGTGATAGTTTGGACAGTGAGCATGTGCTGGTCTCTGCAATGTGTATCGGGAAGAGGTGAGTTTACGTGAAGTGCTGCGTGTCTGCATTGCTGGGGGGGTAATTTGACTGGTGATGAGATGGCAGAGCAGGTATCGTTACGCAGTGCGCTTGCCACGAATGTTGTTGTGAATGGCTGCTTCCTAATTACCTCAAGTCACTTTTTGATTAATTATTGTGTTATCAGGCCTTAAAAAACGCATTGCCCGCTGGACAAAATGTGAGCCTTCGCAGGTGACGCGACAGCGTCTGCGGGCCTGGTTTACTCATTTGCCCGGGCGCTGGTTGCAGGCGGAGGAGCGTGCGCAGTTGCGGACGATTTTGCCGACACTGTTTGGTTACCACCTGTTGCAATTGGGCGATGTGTATTCCAAAGACTGCCTGACCAGTACGCGTATTCCGCATTGCATGGTGCTGGATGAGTGGTTGCAAGACACGCCGCCTGCGGGTGAGTGTGCGCGCAACGAAATTCGTGGTTCTCTGGAATGGTTGCCGGTTGCTACAGACTCTCTGGATACTGTGGTTATGCCGCATACGCTGGAATTCACCCATGATCCGCATCAGGTTTTACGTGAGGTGGATCGTGTCCTGATTCCTGAAGGCCATGTGGTGATTCTTGCGTTTAATCCCTGGAGTTTGTGGATGATTTGGCGCGTGGTCTTGTGTTGGCGTGGCAAGCCGCCTTGGTGTGGTCGTTTTATCAGTCAGTCACGTTTGAAGGACTGGTTGCAATTGCTGGGTTTCGATATTGTTGATGCGCGGCGGTATTTTTTTCGACCGCCGTTGAGCCATAAAGGGGTGATGCGGCGGTTACGGTTTCTGGATCGCATTGGCCGACGCTGGGTGCCGTTTTTTGGTGCCGGCTATGTGGTGGTGGCGCGTAAACGAGTGGCGACGCTGACTCCCATCAAGCCACGCTGGCGGCCTGCGCGCCGACACATTGCCTCGGCAGGGCTGGCGAGCAATTCACGTACATTGGGTAAACAGTCTGTTGTTGAGAGAGAAACTATCGATTATGAGTAAACAAGCAGTAGAAATTTTTAGTGATGGTGCCTGCCGGGGGAACCCTGGCCCGGGTGGCTGGGGGGTGTTGCTGCGTTTTAACAGCAGTGAAAAAGAACTGTATGGTGGTGAGGCGGAAACCACTAATAATCGCATGGAACTGATGGCGGCGATTTGTGGTTTGGAAAGTCTGGAAAAGCCCTGCAAGGTGACACTGACGACAGATTCGCAATATGTAATGAAAGGCGCGACAGAATGGATGGCGGGCTGGAAACGCAAAGGCTGGATGACGGCAGCTAAAAAACCGGTAAAAAATGTGGACTTGTGGCAGCGCTTGGAAAGTGCGTTGAAACCGCATGAAGTGAAGTGGTGCTGGGTGCGTGGTCATACTGGGCATCCTGAAAATGAACGTGCTGATGCGCTGGCGAACCGGGGTGTGGATGAGTTGTAGTATTACTGTTCAGTTTATTAGCATTTTTTACTGGGAATATCGTCATTCCGACCTGTTTTTAGCTGGAATCTAGAGGTTTATATCCATGGCAAGCGTTCCAGTACACTGAGAGGTAATGTTCAACTGAATAAAATCATCGGTTTACATTCGGTGGAACAGGTTTTTCTTCGGTCACGAATCACAGAGTCATAAAACCTAACGCAAAGGCGCGAAGATGCAAAGAACGCAGAGATCCACAGTATTTGAAATTTTTTATCTCTTTTTTCTTGTCATTCTCATAACCCTTTGCGTTCTCTGCGTCTTCGCGCCTTTGCGTTGGATTTTCATGATTCAGACTCAGCCAGCATATTTTAGCCAAAAGTAAAGAGACATAAAAAACCATGCGTCAAATTGTTCTGGATACAGAAACCACCGGCCTGGAGCCTGCACAAGGCCACCGTATTATTGAAATCGGTTGTGTGGAAATCATTGATCGTCGTCTGACCGGTAATCATTATCATCAGTATTTGCAACCGGATCGTGAAATCGATGAAGGTGCCATCGAGGTGCATGGCATCAGTAATGAGTTTTTGCAGGATAAACCCCGTTTCGCTGATGTGGTGAGCGATTTTATGGATTTTGTGCGTGGCGCAGAACTGGTGATCCATAACGCGCCTTTCGATGTCGGTTTTTTAAATAATGAATTGAAGCTGCTGGATTGGTCTGGTGGAAAAATAGAAACAAATTGCACCGTGCTGGATACGCTGGCCCTGGCGCGCAAGATGCATCCAGGACAAAAAAACAATCTGGATGCTTTATGTAAGCGTTATGAAGTGAAGAATGCGCACCGCGAGTTACACGGTGCGTTGCTGGATGCAGAAATTCTTGCCGACGTTTATTTGTTAATGACGGGCGGGCAGACTGATTTGTTGCTGGCTGGACAGAACAATGAGTCGCAATCCAGCGCAGGTGAAATACGTCGGTTATCAGGTGAGCGACCACGCTTGCGCGTCATACAGGCTAGCGAGGTGGAAACGGCGGCACATGAAGCGCGGTTGCAGGGCATCAGTCAATCCAGCGGTGGTGCGTGTTTGTGGCAACAGGAAAAAAATTAAACGAGGCTTTCAGCTTACGGCTTTAATGTGGCCCAGACCCCAGTTGGATTCATATATCCATGTTTTGAAATCGGCCGCCGGGCATGGTCGGCACATGTGATACCCCTGTCCCAGGTTGCAGCCCAGTTCGGCGAGTTTGTCCCAGGCATCCTGACTTTCAATACCTTCGGCGACAACCTTCATACCCATATTGTGAGCAAGGTCGATGGTGGAGCGAACAATCACGGCATCGGATGCATCCGTCAGCATGTCGATGACAAAAGATTTGTCGATTTTAATTTCATCGACGGGGAAACGTTTCAAATAGGCTAACGAAGAATAGCCGGTGCCGAAATCATCAACAGATAAGCGCACCCCCATGGTATTAAGCTGGGAAAGCGTGTTCAATGCGCGATTGGCATCAGACATGATAGCGGTTTCGGTCAGTTCCAGGGTTAACCATTGTGGCTCTATTTCTGCTTCAGCAAGGGCATGATGCACAGTATCGATCAAATTGATGTCGTTCAGACTGTATGCAGAGAGATTGACTGAAACACCAATATTGATGTTGTCTGCATGCCATGCGGCGCATTGTGTCAGAGCCTGTTCAAGTACCCATTCGGTCAACGTTTGTATTAAGCCGGTTTGTTCGGCAAGAGGGATGAACTTTTCGGGAGAGATAAATCCGTACTTATCATGTGCCCAGCGGATCAATGCTTCAGCGCCGGTAATATGGCCATGCTGGAGATCGATTTTAGGCTGGAAATACAGCTCAAAGTTTCTGTTTTCAACCGCTTGCCGTAATTCGGATTCCATCGTGAGTTCAAACAGATTCTCACTGCTCATGCTTTCGTCGTAAAACACATAACCCAGGCCTTTACGTTTGGCGTGGTACATTGCCAGATCGGCATGCTGCATGAGCAGTGTGGCTTTATCGCCGTCACGCGGGCAGCGTACCAGGCCGATACTGATACCAATGGACAGGTTATGTCCCTCTACAGCAATGGGTTTGTTGAGTGCATTGACAATTTTTTCTGCCACAATGGTGACGCCTTCATCATGATCAATAGCAGGAAGCAATGCTGCAAATTCATCACCACCCAGGCGGGCAACGGTGTCTGATTCACGTAGTATCGTTTGCAGGCGTTCGCCCACGGTTTTTAACAAGCGGTCTCCGATGTGATGGCCCAAGGTGTCATTAATGTTTTTGAAACGATTGAGATCCATCATCATCAGAGCGAACGGTGTTTTGTAACGTGCTGTTGTCATTGTAATTTGTTCAAGCCGGTTATAAAACAGGACACGGTTTGGCATGCCGGTCAGGGCATCAGTAAATGCCATATTTTCCAGCGTACGATACAGGGTGCTGAGTTCACTACTCATATTGTTAAAATCAGTGGCCAGCTCGACAATTTCGCTATTGCCACTGATGATTACTTTTGTCCCTAACTGAGATTTATCTTTCTGTACCCGTCGCAGATGATTGGTCAGAGTGCTGAGAGGGTTCAATGCTGTGTGCTGTAGCATGAGCAGGGCGATCAAGGTTGTGCCCAGCATGATGATAGCGGCAATGGAAAAAATGAAATTACGGGTTGTGGAAAGTTGTTTCCTTAGTTCGGCAATATTGGATGCGAAGGTCAAATCAAAAAGCGGCTGGTTTTGGGGAGTGAACAGACGGTATTCTGCCAGTAGGATATTTTTGCTGAGTTTCCTTGGCCAGTTTGCAGATTGATAATGTATGGTTTTATCCGGCCCGGTCAGCTTTAACGGTGTACCCAGGCCACTATCCGCTTTTGCAAAGTTAGGGGTTGGGTCAATGATCAACTGTAAATAACCTTTGATTTGCAAACCGCCAACCGGAACGATAGTGGCAAGTACAGGACGCATACCGGTGCGACAGAGTTCTGAGTCTGGTTTCAGACGCGCTGTTTTACTGCGACTGGCAATTGTACTTAAGAGTCCGGTGCAAACAGGTTTGTTGTCCGATAGTGTCGGGTTTCCCTTTTCTGAGGAAGAGATAAGCCTGAATTCTTTATCATAGACGTACATTTTGATAAGTTTGACGCGGCCAAGGGTGACGAAGGCGCGATGAAAGTGTTCATCCAGTTGCAGGCTGAGACGTATAGAGTCTTTGCTGATTACAGCCTGATGAAAACCAGGGGTCGCTTGTGCATTGAGGCCTAACTCCACGCTGTCTTGTGCCAGGTTTTCAGTGATTTCCTGGATTTTAAGTTTTGCTAGAGAAACGAAAGATTTACGCTGATTATCCAATGCCAGTCGCTGATAGGCTTCGCCCGTCGCCACCGCTAACATCATACCGAGCAAACCCATGATCAGAACAGTGAGTCCCAGACTGGCACGCATGGATGATTGTAGTTTGGGCATAATTGATTTGGGTTTTTCTGGTGATCCGGGGTTTTATTCCTGCAAATAGGGGTAGCCTTTTTCCAGCCACTCCCCAAAACCGCCACGGAACCAATAGATATTTGAGTAACCACAGTTGAGAGCAATTTTAATGGCTTTGCTGCTGCGGATGCATTTAATACCATTGCAATAAAATAGACTGGCAGTCTCTTTTTTACGGATAATTTTGGACAGGGAGTCGCAGGTGGTGTCTGTATCCGGCAGGCTGATTGCGCCTTCAATAAAACCTTGTATGCGATCACCCCGAATGCGGGAGTCGATAATGACAAGTTCAGGATTATTTTCCACTAGCTCGATAAATTCTTCGGCGTTTACATTAACGGTGGCTTCAATGGATTCCGGTGCGGCAGTTGCCCAAACTATGCTGAAAAGCATACTGCCTGCCAGAAAAACACACAGTGAAATAGCTGTTTTTGGAGGGATGATGCATGACATATATTGGCCTCAGCTTCCTGTGATGCCCGGTGGAAATAACAAAGCAAGGCACTGGGTCGTGCAATGACAGGGCACTACAGGAAATAGCGTCAAACGGGGGGGGAACTTTAGAGAATCAGGGAGATGGGAAAGGCGGCCACCGGCCCTGGATGACAGGCCCGGTTGAATTGCCGGGCCTGCTGGTCGCTTATTTAAGCCTGTGAATAGTAAGATTTATACCAGTTAACAAAACTGGCTATGCCATCTTCCACACTGGTATCAGGTTTGTAATCGACGTCGGCCACCAGGTCTTCCACATTGGCGTAAGTGTCAGGTACATCGCCGGGTTGTAACGGAAGCATGTTCATTTCCGCTTTTTTGCCGAGACAGTCTTCCAGCACTTTGATGTAATGCATTAACTCGACAGGTGAGTTGTTGCCAATATTGTAAAGGCGATATGGCCCTCCAGCTGTACCGGGATCAGGTTTGTCACCAGACCAGTCTACATTGGGCCGGGCAGTATGGTCGAGGGTGCGGATCACACCCTCGACGATATCATCGACATAAGTGAAATCACGGCGGTGTTTACCGTAATTAAAGACATCAATGGGTTCGCCAGCGAGGATTTTTTTGGTAAACAAAAACAGTGCCATGTCCGGACGTCCCCAAGGGCCGTAAACGGTGAAGAAACGCAGGCCGGTGGTGGGCAGATCGTAGAGGTGGCTATAAGTATGTGCCATCAGTTCGTTGGCTTTTTTGGTGGCGGCGTACATGCTCAGTGGGTGGTCCACATTGTTGTGGATGGAGAAGGGCATGTTGGTATTGGCACCGTAAACCGAGCTGCTGGAGGCGTACACCAGGTGTTCGACACTATTGTAACGACAGCCCTCGAGGATATTCATGAAACCCACGATATTGCTTTCCACATAGGAATGTGGGTTTTCCAATGAATAACGGACACCGGCCTGGGCCGCCAGATTGACCACTTTGTTGGGCTTGTGTTTGGCGAATAGTGCCTCCATGGCAGGACGGTCTTCGATGTTGATGCGCGCCTCGGTGAAACCAGGGTGATCCTTGATTTTGGCCAGACGGGCTTCTTTCAGTGTGACATCGTAATAGTCATTGAGATTATCGACACCAATGATTTTTTCGCCGCGTTCCAGCAGGCGTTCCGCCAGACGGTTACCAATAAAACCGGCAGTGCCGGTGATGAGAACTTTCATGTTTGGACCTTGTTATTACACATTATTTTTCATGCTCGGTTGTGATAGGGCTTACAGCCGATCATCCACTTTATCAACGGGCAGAATATGTTTGACATCGAACAGTATGCAGTCATTTTTGCCCAGGGCACGGATTTCATCGGCAGACATGGCTTTAAATTGATCATGTGCCACGGCTAAAATGATGGCGTCATATTTTCCTTTCGTCAGTGACGAAATAGGCCGGATGCCATATTCGTGTTCCAGGCCATCAGGGTCCACCCAGGGATCGTAAATGTCTACGTTGGCGTGGTAGGTCTGCAATTCCTTGATGATATCAATGACGCGAGTGTTGCGTAGATCCGGGCAGTTTTCCTTAAAGGTAAACCCCATTACCAGGATGTTGGCATCCACCACATGGATACGGTTGCGGGTCATACGTTTTACTACGCGCTCGACGACATGGCTGCCCATGCCGTCATTGATGCGGCGGCCGGCGAGGATCATTTCTGGCTGGTAGCCAATTTCCTGTGCTTTATGGGTGAGGTAATAGGGATCAACACCGATACAATGTCCCCCCACCAATCCGGGGCGGAAGGGCAGAAAATTCCACTTGGTACCCGCAGCTTCCAGCACTTCAATGGTATCGATACCTAATTTGTGGAAGATCAGTGCCAGCTCGTTGATCAGGGCGATGTTGACATCCCGTTGCGTGTTTTCAATGACCTTGGCCGCTTCCGCCACTTTAATGGAGCTGGCTTTGTGAGTGCCGGCGGTGATGATGCTGGCATATAAGTCGTCTACAAAATCGGCAGATTCAGGTGTTGATCCGGAAGTGACCTTGAGTATGGTTGTGACCCGGTGTTCTTTATCGCCGGGATTAATGCGCTCAGGGGAATAACCTGCAAAAAAGTCCTGGTTGAATGTCAGGCCGGACTCAGCTTCCAGTATGGGCACACACACTTCTTCGGTGGCACCGGGGTAAACCGTGGATTCATAAATGACCACATCGCCCTTGTTGAGCAGCTTGCCGATGGTATGGCTGGCACTGATCAGTGGTGATAAATCCGGGCGTTTGGCCGAGTCGATAGGGGTTGGAACAGTGACAATGTAGACGTTGCAGTCTGCCAGGTCGTCCGGGTTGCTGGTGTACGTGAGCCGGGTGGCAAGCTTGAGTTCATCGGCATCCACTTCCAGGGTGCTATCCTTGCCTGCTTGTAACTCAGCTACGCGCGGCGCATTGATATCCAGGCCTTTGGTGGGGTAGTGCTTGCCAAGTTCAACGGCTAGTGGCAATCCAACGTAGCCCAGACCGATGATAGCAATGCGGGTGTCCTTCAAATCAAACATCTGCTCATCCTTTCATTATAATATTTAGAGTTATCGGCATTTATTGTTGTATTGTCGCCCGGTGTCGTTATGGTCGGCCAATGCAATAATAGTTAAAGCCATCGGCACGCAAACGCGCGGGGTCGTACAGATTTCGACCATCAAAAATAGTCGGTTGGCTGAGCCGGGTTTTGAGTTGTTCAAAATCCGGGCTGCGAAAGGCGCTCCATTCGGTGACCACGGCCAGGGCATCGGCACCAGCCAGAGCCGCTTCCGGGGAGTCAGCCAGCGTCAGATCAGCACGCTCACCATAAATACGTTTTGCCTCATCCATGGCCTCGGGGTCATAGGCTTGCACCTTGGCTCCTGCCTCCCACAGCGCTTCCATTAGTGTCCGCGAAGGTGCGGCACGCATGTCGTCCGTGTTGGGTTTGAAGGCCAATCCCCAGAGCGCGATGGTTTTGCCTGACAAATCATTTTCAAAATGGTGATTAATTTTATTAAACATTACCTGTTTCTGGCGGAGGTTCACGGCTTCCACTGCGCTCAGCAATTCAGCTTTGTAGCCGATTTCGTTGGCGGTGCGCTCCAACGCCTGCACATCTTTTGGAAAACAGGAGCCACCATAGCCACAACCCGGGTAAATAAAGTGGTAGCCGATGCGTGGATCAGAACCGATGCCCAGGCGCACATTTTCGATATCGGCACCCAATAAATCGGCGAGGTTGGACAACTCATTCATAAAGGTGATTTTGGTGGCTAGCATGGCATTGGCTGCATATTTGGTCAGCTCGGCGGAGCGGATGTCCATGCTGACTAAACGATCATGATTGCGATTGAAGGGTGCATAAAGTTCACGCAATAGCTCGGTGGTTCGCGGATTATCGGTGCCGATAACGATGCGATCAGGTTTCATGAAGTCGTCCAGTGCCGCCCCTTCCTTGAGAAACTCAGGATTGGAAACCACGTCGAACTCCACATCGGTACCACGCTTGCTCAATGCAGCGTTTACCGTTTTGCTGACCTTGTCGGCAGTGCCCACAGGTACCGTGGATTTGTCCACAATCACTCGATATTCCGACATATGTTCACCAATGCTGTTGGCGACGGCCAGTACATATTGCAGGTCCGCAGAGCCATCTTCGTCAGGCGGTGTGCCTACCGCAATGAACTGAAACAGGCCATGGGCGACGCCCTCGGCGGCATCGGTGGTGAATCGCAAGCGACCGGAGGCAATATTTTTGGCGACCATGGCATCGAGGCCGGGTTCATAAATGGGAATTTCGCCGCGCAGCAGCATGTCAATTTTGGCGCGGTCGATATCGATGCAGAGCACATCGTTACCGACTTCTGCTAAACAGGTGCCGGTAACCAGGCCAACATAGCCTGAACCGTAGATGGTGACTTTCATGGACTGACAGATCTCCTCGGATTGAATTGTTTTATTGTACCGGCTTGTGTAAGCGCGCTTGGGTTCGCAATAGGTAATATTGCCCGAATCAGCAAATTTCCCCGGATTGTCGGTGAACTGGTCATTTTTACTGCGAACTTTATACGAGTTTGGCGCATTATACGGCTGTAAATGGTTGAAAAACAGCATTTCCGGAATCATGTCGTCAACCCGATATTGGTGATAGTGACTTTCCGCTGGTTTTGCTGGTTAGCATTGCGGAAAGTCACTAGAATGGCTGCCTTGCGGCGCAACTCAATCTAAATATATCGAAATGCTTATAGATAAATGAGTCTGGGTAGCCATTTTTGTTACGTGACACATTGCTCATCTAATAGCTTGATATTCAAAGTAAGGACGTTACCGGTAAGTGGTCAGAATTTTTCGACAATATATTCCCATTCCTTTTCTTGTGCTTGGATTGGTGGAGTTTTTGCTGTTGGTGTCTTCTGTTTATTCAGGGACGAGGCTAGGGACTCTCTTTGGCGATCCTGGCATTGTCCAGGCGAGTGTGCTGCCTATTTGGGCGAGGGCGCTTGTGTTTGCTGTAGTTGTCTTGCTGGCCCAGATGTCCATGGGACTATATCAGCGGCGTTTCCGTTTTGGTCTGGCGGGTGTGATATTGCGTATTGGTATCAGCCTCGCGGTAACGGCGGTTGCGTTGACTCTGTTGTATTACATTGTGCCCGATCTGCTTTTGGAGCGGGGTGTGCTGGCATTCAGTCTTTTGACGGCGGCGTTGTTGCTTGTACTGACCCGTTTTCTGTTTGTGCGCTCTATGAATCAGGGGCAGCTCAAGCGGCGGATTTTGGTGTTAGGTGCAGGTGAAAATGCAGCGAAAATTTCACGACAACTCCGACGCAGGGCAGACCAACAGGGGTTTATGATTGTTGGTCACGTTCATGTGCGAGGTGAACATGATGTGGTGGATGAAGCCCTGGTGATTCGACCGGAAGTGACGTTATTGACATTAACCAAAGAATTGCAGGTTGATGAGATTGTGGTTGCAGTTGGTGAAAGGCGACGTAAAAGTTTCCCTGTACATGATTTGCTCGATTGTAAATTAAGCGGCGTTGATGTCATCGATTTGCTGGGCTTTTTTGAACGTGAAACGGGAAAACTCAAACTGGATATATTAAACCCGAGCTGGATGATTTTTTCTGATGGATTTAATCAGAGCAAAAGCCTGAATGTGCAAAAACGCATTTTTGATATTATCGTGAGCCTGCTGCTTTTAAGCTTGGCGTGGCCTTTCATGTTACTGGTAGCGATTGCCATAAAGATGGAAGGCTGGGGGCGAGGTTCGGTTTTTTATCGCCAGATACGTGTCGGTCAGCATTGGCAGTTATTCAATGTTTATAAGTTTCGAAGTATGCGGGAAGATGCAGAAAAAGGCGGCAAGGCCCAGTGGGCAAAGAAAAATGATGACCGGGTTACACGGGTAGGCGCAATTATTCGTAAAACACGGCTTGACGAATTGCCGCAAATTTTTAACGTGTTAAAGGGCAATATGAGTTTTGTCGGGCCGCGCCCGGAACGACCGGAATTTGTGACGCAATTATCTGAGCAAATCCCTTATTTTGCTGAACGCCATCGCGTAAAACCCGGTATTACGGGGTGGGCACAAATTTGTTATCCCTATGGCGCATCCGAAAAAGACTCGTTGGAAAAATTGCAGTTTGATCTGTATTACATCAAAAATTACAGCCTGTTTCTCGATTTGGTTATTATTTTGCAAACGGCCCATTCAGTGATTGCCGGAAAAGGTGGACGATGACGTTCATGAGCCGAAAAGTTGTACCGGGGCAATAAACGATGGTAGGAGTGGTCACTTTCGGTTACGCAGTGGCGGCATTCGCGTTCCTGATGTTGGCTGTTTTATTATCAACGGCTTGGCGTGGCCGACCGGAAGGCGGCATGCTGCTGTTGGCATCTGTGTTAAGTGCTGTCTGGGCGGGTGGCGCAGCATATCAGGCCTCGCTGGGGTATTACTCCTCCCTCTATATGCTGGTCGCTGAAATATTGCGGGATGCAGGCTGGTTAGGCTTTCTTTTATTGGTCATGGCCAAGGCTCAACAGCAGAATATCGCACGTTCACTGTTATGGGTAGGCGGTAGTCTGATCCTGATCGTGGTATTGATCTTGGGTTACATCGTTTTGAACGGTCAGAGTATTCCGGCCGGAACAGGTTTCGGTTTACAGGTTTTTCTGTTTTTGATGCTGGCACTGCTGGGTCTGGTGCTGGTTGAGCAGATATTCCGCAATACCCCGCTGGAATCACGCTGGACGATCAAATATCTCTGCCTTGGACTGGGGGGGCTTTTTGCCTATGATTTTTATTTGTATTCGGATGCGTTTTTACTGAAAACCCTTGATGAGGAAATCTGGGGGGCAAGGGGCTATATCAATGCCATTATCATGCCCTTGATTGCGGTCTCCGCCGCGCGTAATCCGCAGTGGTCTCTGGATGTTTTTGTATCACGAAGTTTTGTTTTTCATTCCTCGGCGATGATGGCTGGCGGGATATATCTTTTAGCCATGGCGGCGGGTGGCTACTATATAAAAAATGTGGGTGGTGACTGGAGCAGTCTCGGTCAGCTTGTGTTTTTCTTTGGTGCAGCCCTGGTTTTGTTAACCGCCCTTTTTTCAGGGCATATGCGGGCTCGCTTCCGGGTTTTTTTAAATAAGCACTTTTTTAATTATCGTTATGATTATCGTGAAGAGTGGTTGCGGTTGATTCAAAGTTTGTCAGAAGCACGGCTTGATTCAAATTTAAAAACCACGGTTGTCAGTGCCATGGCAAAAATCGTTGAAAGCCCCAGCGGCATGCTATGGTTGCCCCAGGATGCTGGGGGGTATCATCTGGAAGCGGGTTGGAATATGCCGGACGAAGTTTCTTTTCAACAAAGTGATAATACTGCGTTGTTGAATTTTTTATCCGAAAAAAAATGGGTTGTAGATCTTGATGAGCTGGATGCAGAACGGGAGTCATATCAGGGTTTGGTAGTGCCTCCGTGGTTGATGCATTTGTCCGATGCCTGGTTAATCATACCCCTTTTTATGGGAGATGAAATTTCGCGGCCCGCTTCAGGTGAGGAGAGATTGCCTTCCGTTGTCATGGGTTTTGTAATATTGGGGCGTCCGCGCACAAAAATGCAGATTAACTGGGAGGTACGTGATTTATTATTAACGGTCGGGCGTCAATGTGCAGGATATTTAGCGTTGTCAAAAGCGAATGAAGATCTTGTGGATGCGCGACAGTTTGAAGCCTTTAACCGTCTTTCAGCCTATGTGGTGCATGATTTAAAAAATATTGTTGCACAGCTGTCCTTAATTGTGACAAATGCCAGGCGACATAGAGAAAATCCGGTTTTTGTTGATGATGCTTTTGCTACCGTAGAAAATACGGTGAATAAGATGACGCACATGTTATCCCAGTTGCGACAGGGACGTGCGGATAGCCGTGATAATGCTCAAATCGAGCTGAATGCTGTTCTTGCGGAAGTTGTGGAGAATCATTCCAGAGAGCGTCCAGTGCCCGAATTTATATCCACTGGGGATGATATGGTCATCATTGCCAGTGTGGATCGTTTTTCTGTGGTGATAGGTCATTTAATTCAGAACGCACAAGAAGCAACCGCCGATGATGGGTTTGTGCGTTTAAGTGTCTGCCGGGAGGGTGAGCATGCACTTTTGCTGATAAAAGATAACGGCTGTGGAATGGATAAATTATTTTTACGCGAACGGTTATTTCGACCTTTTGATACGACGAAAGGAAATGCTGGAATGGGGATTGGTGTATATGAAAGCCGGGAATTTATTCACAGTCTTGATGGGCAACTGGATGTGCATAGTGCAATAGGCGAAGGAACGACATTTTTTATTCGATTGAAGCTTGCAAACAATGTCAATGAAACTCCAAAAGGAGTGTCATTTTCCACTGTGGATAATTAATTATGGGAAAAACCAAAAAACTACGGCCATTACTCGTTATTGAGGATGATCCTGGGTTACAAAATCAGCTGCGTTGGTGTTTTGAAGGCTTCGATGTCACCGTTGTTGGAGATCGAGAATCTGCTTTGCAGGCTGTTGAGATCCTGACACCAGCTGTTGTTACATTGGACTTGGGTTTACCACCGGACCCGGCTAATGCATCAGAAGGATTGGCTACGTTGGAAGCTATATTAAACAAGGCTCCACATACCAAAATCATTGTGGTAACAGGCAATGACGATCGGGAGAATGCAGTAAGCTCTATTGGCATGGGTGCCTATGATTTTTATCAAAAACCCATTGAGCCGGAGATTCTTTCACTGATTATTGAACGCGCTTATACACTTTATGAATTGGAAGCCGAGAATCGGCAATTACTTCAGCAGCCATCTTCTCCGTTAGATGGTGTGATTGCATCCAGTCCGCAGATGCTTAAGCTGTGCCGTATGATAGAAAAAGTGGCACCCACGAATGCTACGACGCTGTTGCTGGGTGAAAGCGGTACAGGAAAAGAGGTTTTGGCGAAGGCTTTGCACCAGCTCAGCGTTCGCGGCGACAAAAAATTTGTCGCTATTAATAGTGCTGCAATTCCAGAAACCCTGTTGGAAAGTGAGTTATTTGGTTATGAGAAAGGTGCCTTTACTGGAGCCAATAAAACCACTCCTGGTAAAATTGAATTAGCTGAAGGAGGCACATTTTTTATTGACGAAGTAGGTGATTTGCCACAGTCTCTACAGGCTAAAATGCTACGGTTTCTCCAAGAGCGAGTGGTGGAGCGTTTAGGCGGCAGAAAAGAAATCCCGATTGATGTGCGAGTGATTTGTGCGACGCACCAGGATCTGCCAGCACTAATTGAGGCGGGAACGTTCCGTGAAGATTTGTATTATCGTATTAGTGAAATTACTCTGGATATCCCGCCATTGCGTGAACGCGAAGGAGATGTGCTGTTATTGGCGCGGGTTTTCCTCAACCGTTTTTCCAAAGAAAACAAAAATGTCTTCAAAGGATTTTCGGCATCAGCTGTTTCGGCCATGGAAAAGCACTCGTGGTTCGGTAATGTGCGTGAATTGGAAAATAAAATTAAGCGAGCGGTTATTCTGGCCGAAGGTGCCTTTATTGAGCCGGATGATCTGGAACTTGTCGGTGATATTGATGATACTTCTGTGCTCTCTGATTTGAGGCAAATCAGAGAGCAAGCTGAGCGACAGGCAATGCTGCGGGCTTTGGCTCTGGTCAATGATAATGTGACTCAGGCTGCTGTTATGCTGAACGTCACCCGGCCCACATTTTATGATTTAATGAAAAAATACAAAATTAAATAAATAAGGCATTATTTTATGAAAATAATGTCGAAATTAAACGTTTTTTATGGCCACCTATAGGCGATCCGGTTTATGAAAATAAAATTTTCTTTTAAGCGTTGCGATGCAAAGTTACTGGGCCTGATGTCAGTTATGGTGTTGGTGCTTGGTTTTATTAGCGCATGTTCCAAGGTCAGTAGTGACGAGTATTTGCAACAGGCTCAGGATAGTCTTGAGAAAAATAAAATTCAGACGGCTGTTATTAATCTCAAAAATGCTCTCCAACAAGATCCCAAAAATAGCCAGGCACGTTATCTGTTAGGTAAAACCTATGTCAAATTGGGTAATGGCGCTGGGGCAGAAAAAGAACTCAAGGCGGCTCAAAGCCTCGGCGTATCATCAGATCAGCTTGTGGTTCCATTGGGCAAAGCTTATTTGCTACAGGGGAAGCCTGAAGATTTATTGAAAGAACTGAAGCCTGAGCCGGATTTTTCAAAGTCACTTCGTGCAGAAGTATTTGTATTAAAGGCACAAGCTCATGTGGCGCTGGATGATCTGGATGATGCAACTCGTTTGCTGAATCGTGCGCTTGAAGAAGCTCCCGGTTTATTGACAGCACTGTTGGGCAAAGCGCGTGTTGCCGTTATGCAAGGAGACCTGGTTTTGTCTCAGCAGCTCGTTGATCAGGTTTTCACGCAGCAATCAGATAACCTTGAGGCATGGTTGATCGCGGGGGAAATTGCACGCTTAAAGGATGATTTTGTTCTGGCCAGGAAGAATTATGACAAGGCGCTGACACTGGACCCGGCTAATATAGCGGCTTTGCTTGGTCAGGCGGGTGTCAGTGTTGCAATGGAGGATTTTCAAGCAGCGCTACAGAGTGCGGAACAGATACAGCAGCGCTCGCCACAAAATCCACTGGCACACTATGTGCGTGGGGTGGTTTTGTACAAGCAGGGACAGGCAGAAGCCGCTGAACAGGCTTTGCAGAAGGTGCTCAACGTTGCGCCAGGACATTTGCCGAGCCATCAGATGCTGGGCAGTATTTATTTTACGGATGGGCGGTTTGAACAGGCCAGAGTTTCTTTGGAAAAAGTCCTTAACGTTTTCCCCAATGATATTGCTGTGCGAAAACTGCTTGCGAGTACCTGGTTGAAGTTGGGGCGTCCAGAGTCGGCTATACCGATACTTGAAAAAATACTTCCCGCCAATGAAGGGGACTCTCAATTGCTTGCCTTGTTGGGTGGTGCCTATATGCAAAACAAAGATACTGTCAGAGGGACAGAATATCTTGAGCGGGCAGTGGCTCAGTCACCAGAAAACGCCTTGATTCAGACACAATTAGCGTTGGGGCATTTAGCATCCGGTAAAACGATAGAAGCAGTCGATGCGCTGGAGACTGCGGTACAGCTTGGGCAGGATGTGTTTCAGGCAGATGTTTTACTGATACTCACGCAGTTACGCAGCAAGGAATTTAGTAAGGCGCTCGATAAAGCCAAACAGCTCGGCCTGAAGCTTCCAGATAGCGCGGTTCCGGAAAATCTTGCAGGTGCTGCGTACGCAGGACTTGAAGATTTACCTGCGGCACGGGAGAGCTTTGAGTTAGCTCTGAAAATTCAGCCCGATTTCGTACCGGCGGTAATGAATCTGGCGAAACTGGATCAGGCAGAAGGAAATTTAAAGAGTGCCAAGGCCAGATTTGAACAAGTCGTGAAACAGAATAAAGGACATGTTAAAGCGATATTTGCGTTGGTGGACATTGCAGAACAGGAAAGCAATCGAACTGAAGCAGATAAATGGTTAAACCAGGTTCGGGAACAAAATGTGGGTGATTTACAGGTGGGGACACTACTTGTTCGTTACTGGATGGGGCGTGGTGATTTTACCAAAGCCATTGATATTGCCCGGGATATGAAGAAGCAACACCCTGAAAATTTTGCGGCACTCAGAGCCTATGGTTTGGCGCAATTGGCCGCCGGACAGAAAAACAATGCACTTGAGACCTTCAATAGCCTTATAGAATATTATCCCGATGTTGCGGGGGCACACACACTTCTTGGTAAGGCTTACCTTACTGCTGGCGATTTCATGCTGGCAGGGCGACATCTCAATAAGGCCGTGGGGCTGGATGACATGTTTATTCCTGCGCAGCAGGCATTAGCCCAATTAGCGGTTCAGAATGGTGACCTGGACAAGGCGATGCGTATTGCCAGAAAACTTCAAATGCAACGGCCGACTCTGGCTGTCGGCTATCAACTGGAGGGTGATCTCCAGGTGTATCGCAAGAATTTTTCAGCGGCAGCGAAGACCTATGCCTTGGGGTTTGCCAAGGCTCCCAGCGGAGTGTTGGCTGTAAAACACTTCCAGGCGGAAAAAAAGCACCGGGCAAAGAAAGCGGATAAAACCCTGTTGCTGGAGTGGCTAAAACAAAACCCACACGATGTTGGGGTGCGCATGGTTTTGGCGCAGGCTTACTCGGAAGTGGCTAAAAAACAGCAAGCTATATCCCAGTATGAAAAAATATTGGAATCACACCCAGGGCATGTGGCCACGCTCAATAATCTGGCCTGGTTGCTTTATGAAGTGGGCGATAAAAATGCAGTGAGCTACGGGCAAAAAGCGCAGAAACTGGCGCCAGACAACCCGGCAGTAAACGATACTTATGGTTGGTTGTTGCTCCAGGATGGAAAACCGAAACAGGGGCTGGAGTATCTACAAAAAGCCTATGAAGGAGCCCCGGATATTGCGGAAATCCAGTTTCATTATGCGGTGGCTTTGGAACGTAATGGGCAAGTGCAAAAGGCGCGAGCGGAGCTTGAGATGTTGTTAGGTAAGCATGATGATTTTCCTCAAGCGGCAGAAGCTAAGGCGCTGCTGTCAAAGGTGCGCTAGGACCAGTACTTCGACTATGCGGTGTGCAATATTCTCGTGGGTTCTGGTTTTTTCAAAACAAAAACCTGCTGTTCGCTCTGTCAGTGGTAATTATACCCAGGAAAGCCCCGGTAGAATGTCGATGACAGGCGGTATCTATTTCGCAATTTCTGTGGAATTTCTAGTAGAATAACCCGGTGCGCCAGGGTTGAGCCTGCATCAATATAGTGGGGCTGTGGGCGTATAATATCCCAGCCCCCCAGTGTATTAATGTGCTTCTTATTTCAGTGAGATATTTATGAAAAAAACGTACGCGAATGGGTTATTCGTATTTTGTTCGGTTATTTTTATTGTGTTGAGTGCCGGATGTGCTCCGAACAACCAATTGACGCTTGATGCTGCAACATATGCCGGTGGGGCACCGCTGTATATTATTGGCCCGGGCGATAACGTGAATATCTTTGTATGGGGAAATGGTGAGTTATCTTCCTCCGTGCCAGTGCGTCCTGATGGCCGGATCACAACGCCTCTGGTAGAGGATGTTGTTGCCAGTGGCAAAACAGCGAGTCAGTTGGCCAGAGATATGGAAAAAGAGCTTGCACGTTACATAAAAAACCCGGTGGTGACCGTTATAGTAACGGGCTTTACCGGTCGCTATAGTGAGCAAATCAGAGTAATCGGTGAAGCTGCAAAAGCTCAATCGTTGCCTTATAAGGAACATCTGACACTTTTGGATGTGATGATTGCCGTGGGTGGATTAACTGAACTTGCTGCTGGTAACAAGGCCAGTATTGTCCGTGTGGTTGATGGAAAGCAGCAGCAATATAATGTGCGACTGGAAGACTTGATTCAGAATGGTGACATCACTGCTAATGTCGATATGCTTCCTGGTGATGTATTGATCATTCCTGAAGCGTGGTTTTAAATGCTATCGGGTTTAGAGTGAGTCTACAATAATCGCTTGTTTTTTTAATGACAACGGTAAATAGGCTCCAGATTTACGGAATGCAAACGAATTAATCGACAAGGCTATTCATGCAGGAAATTATTCAACAAACACTGAACTATCTTCGCGGAATATGGCGTTTTAGATGGTACGCGATGCTGCTGGCGTGGGTGATACCCATTATTGGCTGGGTTGTGATATCCAAGATTCCTGATCAATACGAGGCTAATGCTCGCGTACTTGTGGACACTGATTCCATTTTGCGTCCATTGCTGCGTGGGCTTACTGTGGAGACCAACGTTCAACTGCGGCTGGGATTGATGACCCGTACTTTATTGAGTCGGCCTAACCTGGAAAAAGTTGCCCGTATGACGGATCTTGATTTACATGCGAAAACGCCGGATGAGATGGAGGCATTGCTGGACAATCTATCAAAAAAGATTCGCATTAGCAGTGCTAGGGGAGCTAATCTTTATACGATTTCATACCCTCACTCCGATCCAAAAATAGCGAAAGAAGTGGTTAGATCACTGTTAACTATTTTTGTGGAAAATACCCTGGGTGATACCCGGCAGGATTCTGATGCGGCGCAAAAGTTTCTTGGCCAGCAAATAATGGAATATGAGAAACGGCTTGTCGAAGCAGAGAATCGTATCAAGGAATTCAAGCGAAAGAATGTTGCATTAATGCCGCGGGCTGGTCAGGATTATTTTGAGTTGCTACAGGACTCCCGTGCGCGCCTGGAACAGGCGAAACTGGAGTTGCAAGAAGTGACTAACCGGCGAAATGAACTCAGGCGACAACTTGTCGGTGAAGAGCCAGTATTTGGGTTTGGAAATACCAAAAGTGTCAGCCATCAGCTGGATGGACGTATTTCCAAACTACAAGATCGACTGGATGATTTACTGTTGCAGTTTACCGAAGCGCATCCTGATGTTATTGCGGTCAGAACGATGTTGGAGAATATGGAAAATCAGCGTGAGCAGGATCAGAAAAACCCTGCATTGAGTTTTCAGTCGAATGATCAATCTATGGAACAAAACCCGGTTTACCAACAAACGAAAATTTCGCTCGGACAAGCTGAGGCGAGTGTCGTTTCCTTGCAGGCCCGAGTTAAAGAGTATGCCCAGCGGATTGATGAGCTGGCTTCAAAAGTTGACACCATTCCGGAAATTGAAGCACAGCTAAAGAGTCTGAATCGTGACTATGTGCTGAACAAAAGTAATTATGACATATTGGTTGGGCGTCTCGAATCAGCAAAATTGTCTGAAAAAGCAGAAAGAACGGGAGATGATGTTAAATTCAAAATTGTAGATCCACCGCGAGTACCGTCGCTGCCTTCCGGCCCGAATCGCCTGGCACTTGATTCATTGGCGTTGCTTGCGGGTATTGCTGGTGGTATCGGGCTTGCGTTTCTTTTATCTCAAATCCGTCCGGCATTCTATGATCATCGCACGTTGCAAGAGCTTACGGGGGTTCCGGTTTTTGGTGTGGTGAGTCGCTTATGGACACCTGAGCTGCTGCGACGCAAACGCTTGGAGTTTGCAGTTTTTGTGGGTGTCGGGATCGTTTTGCTCTTTGTATATGGCGGTGTGATATTACTGCAAAGTATCGATTTTGAACAGGTTTCATTACTGGCGGAAACGTTGAAGGACAAAATATGAGTTCTATCGAGCGTATGGTTGAGAAGCTTAAATCGTCGTCTCCCAATGGAGGGGGGCAACATAAGATGGTGGAGCGAAAGCCTGCTGGCAGAACATCTCCGCTATCGGGTGATGCAGCGAAGCAACGCAAAGCCGACTTTATCGATATTGATATGAGAAAGTTGGAGAGTGTTGGCTTTATTGCCCCGCCTAAGGATTGTGCAAAATTGGCAGAAGAGTATCGTCGAATCAAGAGGCCGTTGCTGAGCAATGCTTTTGGCAAGAATGCGGATGCTGTTGAGTTGGGAAACGTGATTATGGTTGCCAGTGCCATGTCGGGTGAAGGAAAAACGTTCAATACTCTCAACCTGGCCTTGAGTATGGCGAACGAAATGGATGTTACCGTTCTGGTGGTTGATCTTGACGTACTTAACCCGGCGCTGACACGGTTGCTTGGGTTGGATGAAAAATTAGGATTTACAGATGTGCTATCAAATCCTGATGTCATACTTTCAGATGTCATTCTTTCTACTAATATGCCGAAGTTAAAAATATTGCCTGCCGGGAGCAGACATTCACAAGCAAACGAATTGTTGGCGAGTGAGCAAATGCGGCGAGTGACCCATGAACTGGCAACACGCTATCCGGACAGAATTGTTATCTTTGATGCCCCTCCTTTGTTGATGACCAGTGAAGCAAACGTGGTTGCAGGTTTGGTCGGCCAGGTGTTGCTTGTTGTTGAGGCGGGTGAAACTCCTCAAAACGCGGTCAAGGAAGCAGTAGCGCTGTTGGATGAGCGAAAAGTGATTGGTATTGTGCTGAACAAATACAAGGGCTCTGGAAAAGGACAATACGGGGCTTATTATTGTGCGTACGGAGAGGAGTAAGACCAGTGTTTTGTTTATGTGATAATGATCGCAATTATCACATGGGTCGAATGCTGAAGTCTGTCGAGTTCGGGATGAAACTACTTGGTAACTGTGCCTGTGTTTTTCGACCTTCTGCATTCACGCAGTCGTGCGAATAATCCGTTTCGGCCTATTTTTCGATCATTTTCGTTAAGCATGTGCAATGTTCGCCTCAAGTGATCAAAAAAATGGATTCAAAATGGCTTTTTCTCACTACAGCCACCTGAGCCTGACAGGTTCCTGGTTTGTCATACTGGCGGTTTTACGTCGGACAAATAATAACTATATGTGGTTATGCATTCAGTTTTTGGTGGTTGTCCTGCTGGTTTTGATATCTACACCTACGTTTGCAGCACAGTTATTGTTTACACCTTCTTTGGAGATTAAGGAAACTTACACAGATAATGTGACCTTTAGTGATCCGGGCAAAGAGGATTTTATCACTGAAGTTAATCCAGGTTTTGCATTGCAGGCTGATGGCAACAGATTGAATGCCAGTGTTGGATATACATTACAAAATATTTTTTATGCGAAAGAGTTGCGTCGAGATGCCCGGTTTCATAATCTGGCAGCCGATGCAACGGCAGAATTAATCAAAAATTTTGCTTTTTTGAACCTGAAGGCCAGTGATTCGCAGCGAGTGATTTCACCCTCCGGAGGGTTGCCGCTGGATAATCTCAACGCCGCTAATCGCACCGATGTTTCTGCCCGAAGTATCAAACCATACTTTAAAAAGCGTTTCGGAGGAAAAGCAGAAGGATCGGCCAGTTACTCTTATGAAACGGTGACTTATGGGGGAGGGGCATCGGATGCAGAAATCGAAGCAGTGACTGTTGAACTTGATAGTGGCCCGTCTTTTCGACGTATGTCCTGGTCGTTGAGTTATTCGCAAAACACAACAAAAAGAGGAGAAACAAGTAATTACAGCAGGGAGTCATCTGCTCTCCAGGCGGGTTACCAAATCAATAAAAAACTGGGTGTACTGTTTCGTGCGGGTAATGAACGCAATGATCTCGCCACTCCTCAAAACCAGGGTTTCCGAAACGGTTCCTATTATGCCTCGGGTATCAGTATTACACCGCATTCAACGTTTCGGGTTGATTTGTTGTCAGGAAACCGATTGGATACCGCATCTATTTCTTGGGCTCCCACGCGCCGAAGCGCATTGGATATTTCGTGGAGAGACCAAAAAGTGGGGTTGAATCCGGGCAAAGTCTGGCAAGGCGCTCTTCGAGTGATTAATCGACGCGCGACCTGGCGTGCCAGTTACCTTGAAGATACTACTTCGGTACAGGGTTTACAGAGTTTGGGCTCAAACCCTCAAGGTGCTCAATCCGCTAACTTATCTTCCTCAGCACTTCCTTTGTCTGATGAGCTTTTTTTGCGCAAACGTGCGCAAATGGACTTTGGGTACAAGACAGCAAAAAGCCTCATTAGTGTCGCCCTGTATAGTGAGCGCAGGGAGTTATTGGTGAGCAGTGACAATCAACAGCTACGTGGGGGTACTGTTTCCTGGCGCTGGCGCTTGGCTGCTCGCACCACCATGTTGCTGCGTTTCCGAGGCTTGAAAAGCGAGTATCCTGATGGTGCTGGTGCCCGTGTGGGTGCAAATCTTCGCAGTACAGATATCAACTTTTCCCGGAAAATGGGGCGAAGCGCGGAAGGTAGTGTAATGGTTCGAAGCACATCCCAGGATGGCCTGGCTGGTGGACGAAGTTACGATGAAAAAAGACTCAGCGTTAGTGTGAAGTGGGGGTTTTAACGTTGCCTCTGGTTTGGCTGACCCTGCTGATTACCAACGATAATCAGTACAATAAATTTACAAAAAGGAAATCTCTGCCATGAATACCTCCACGATTATGTGCGTGGTTGGCGCCCGACCCAACTTCATGAAAATTGCGCCGGTTATGCGGGCATTAAAAACATCATCCATCCTGAAACCTTGTTTGGTACACACCGGCCAACATTATGATGCGGCAATGAAACATGCCTTTTTTGATCAGCTGGATATTCCTGAGCCGGATGTAGACTTGGGAGTGGGGTCAGGGACACACGCAGTGCAAACTGCAGAAATTATGCTGCGGTTTGAACCTGTGCTGGATGAATATAAACCGGCAGCCATTCTGGTGGTGGGTGATGTTAATTCCACCATTGCCTGTTCGCTGGTAGCGGCAAAGAAGGGAATCCCCGTTATTCATGTGGAAGCGGGCCTGCGCAGTTATGACCGGGAAATGCCCGAAGAGATTAACCGGGTACTCACTGATCAGATTTCCGATTTACTTTTTATTACTGAATCGGATGCGGTCGCCAACCTTGAACGGGAAGGGATTGATCGTACCCGGGTCCATTTTGTGGGTAACGTGATGATCGATACATTGCGTCATCAGTTGGACAGCGCCACTTTGCCGGAAAAAACCTTGTCACATGTGGCAAATAGTAAGGCGTTATTGGAAAATGGTTATGCTTTGTTGACATTGCATCGACCGTCCAATGTGGATGATCCAGACATTCTTGAAGGTTTGCTGAAAACCATGCAAACCATCAGCACTCAATTACCCATTGTGTTCCCCGTTCACCCTCGTACCCAGGCTTGCATCGAAAAAGCAGGGCTGGATGATATGCTGGGTGCTGCCGCCATTACTCGATTAACTCCGTTGGGCTATAAGGAAATGCTGGGATTGATGGCCAACGCCCGTATGGTATTGACGGATTCCGGAGGGATTCAGGAAGAGACCACCGCGTTAGGCGTTCCGTGTATTACACTGCGTGAAAATACAGAGAGGCCCATTACCGTTGAGCAAGGAACCAATACCATTGTAGGAACCGATTCTGAAGCAATTCTGACGGCGTTCAATGACACAATGGAAACCGGCGGGAAGGCGGGGCAGGTACCGGACAAATGGGATGGTAAAGCGGCTCAGCGTATTATTAACATTATCGAAAACTGGCTGAATATGGCCACCCCTCATCAGAGATGACCCAGTGACTCATCATACAATTACCAATTCAATGACTGTGGACGTGGAAGATTACTTCCAGGTTTCCGCTTTTGAGAAAGTTATTCCCCGCAGCGAATGGGACAACATTAGTGCGCGAGTGGAGAAAAATACCGAGCGGGTGCTTGATATGTTTGATGAGGCCGATGTGAAAGGCACTTTTTTCATGTTGGGTTGGGTGGCAGAGCGTTACCCGGGTTTGGTGAAACGTATTGTTGCCGATGGCCATGAGCTGGCCAGTCATGGTTATTCACATATACGTGTTGTCAATCAGGAACCACCGGAGTTTTTTGATGATATTGTGCGTACCAAAAAATTACTTGAAGATATGTCCGGTCAGGAAGTGCGTGGTTACCGTGCAGCAAGTTATTCCATTGGTGCCAAAAATTTGTGGGCTCTCGATAAATTAAAAGAAGCAGGTTACGTTTACAGTTCCAGTATTTACCCTATTAAACATGATTTGTACGGTATGCCGGAGGCACCGCGGTTTTCATTTCGGCCTCGTGGCGATGATGGCATTCTTGAAGTTCCTGTGACGACGGTGGAAGTGTTGAATAAAAAGCTTCCTTGCGGCGGTGGCGGTTATTTCCGGCTTTACCCCTATGCGGTTTCACGTATGGCCATGCGCAGAGTGAATCAGCACGATGGGCGGTCCGGTGTTTTTTATTTTCACCCCTGGGAAATTGATCCGGGACAGCCCCGTCAAAGAGGTATCAGTGCGAAAACACGATTTCGACATTATCTTAATCTTGGGCGCATGGAAAAACGGTTGAAAAGATTGCTCAGGGACTTTCAGTGGGATCGGATGGATAAGGTATTTCTCGAATAGAGCACCTTTCCGAATTAAAAATAAAATGAGATATTGCACAGGAGCAGGATGGGACGTGTCGGAAACATCAATAGAAATAAAAGAACTGGAGAGTCAATCGATGCAGCGTTGGGATGCCTTTGTGGAGGCATGTCCCGAGGCCACATTTTTTCATCGTGCGGGCTGGAAAAAAGCGATTGAAGCAGGCATGGGGCATCGCGCCTATTTTTTGTATGCAGAGCGCAATGGTAATATCGAAGGCGTATTACCATTGGGGCATGTCAAAAGTTTTCTGTTTGGTAATGCGCTGATGTCTGCACCCTTCTGTGTGTATGGCGGGATTGCCGCTCATTCGAATGCGGCACGGGTCGCGTTGCATCAAGAGGCAGAAAAACTGGCGCATCGTCTCGGAGTGGATTATCTCGAAATGCGCAATGCACAGTTTGCGCAGACTGAATCGTCTGAATCGCAACTGCCTAATGAAAACTGGCTGGAAAAAGAGCTATATGTGACTTTTCGAAAAGAAATTGACCCCGATGCCGAAAAAAATCTGCTTTCCATTCCACGTAAGCAACGGGCTGTTGTGCGTAAAGGAATCAAAGCGGAATTGAGCAGCGAAATAGATACGGATATTCATCGTTTTTACGATGCTTATGCCCAAAGTGTGAGAAACCTGGGGACACCGGTGTTTCCCAAAAAGTTTTTTTCTGTGCTGCGTGATGTGTTTGGCGAGCATTGTGAAGTGTTAACTGTGGTTAAGGAGGGGCGACTCATCAGCAGCGTGATGAGTTTTTATTTTCGCGATGAAGTGCTGCCTTATTATGGAGGAGGGACCAGTGAAGCACGCACCGTTAAAGGCAATGATTTTATGTATTGGGAACTTATGCGACGGGCGGGTGAGCGTGGTATTCGCATTTTTGATTATGGACGCAGCAAGCTGGGTACTGGATCTTATAGCTTCAAGAAAAACTGGGGGTTCGAGCCCGAGCCTCTGAAATATGAATATCTACTGGTGAAAGCAAATGAGATTCCAGATGTCAATCCATTGAACCCTAAGTATCGATTATTTATCAATGCCTGGAAAAGGCTTCCTCTGCCTGTTTCAAAATTTGTCGGGCCATTTATTTCCCGCAATTTAGGATAGTGCCACCAGCCTTGAGAGTTGCGCCTGAAAAAGCGCCATTCAGCGTCACCCAAAGCGTCTACTGTTGGTGCAAAAAACTAAGGCCATTCGCGGCGAAACGCGAATGGCCCTGAATGCTGACAGACTAACTGAACTCAATAATTAACGCATGATATCAATGTTTTGATCTGTTGTAGCGACACCGCCGCGACCACTGTAACCGTAATACCACCATGGATAGGGTTGCGGTGGAAAAACGATGCTTCCCAGGGTCGTTGATAAGTCTCTGGTTGAGGCAGCTTTTAGTCCTATGTCTGATATTGTATAGAGATAAACGTTTTCAGCATCCGTCATCACCACTGAACGTCGTGGTGCTGCCCATTGGACGTACCAGCCATTGTCGCAATCTTCCGTATGGGGATAAATCAGTGGTGAGTCATCTGGGCGACAATAATAATCAAAAGCTAAATCTGAATGATCTACCCTGCCTAGCTCTTTAAAGCCGGAAGCTAAAGTGATTTCGTAAGCTGCAACGCCGCTGAAATATTCTTTGGAAGCGATGGGCGAAATTTGTAAGGGTATGGCCAGCAGATTTGCCGGTTTGTAAAAAGTAAATGCTTTGTGGTCGTATTCGGCAGCACTCCAAGACCAGTTTTGAGGTACAGCTGGTGTAAATTTATGAATCACCTTTGGTTCACTCATATCGCTAACATCGACCAATTGCAACTGCATGCCATTACCGACACCGATGCCACCTTCACCACCTGCACGGCCAATAGTAACAAGATGATTGTCATCATATGGATGCATGTAACTACTAAAGCCTGGGATAGTGAGTTCGCCTGTCAATACAGGGGACGTCGGGTTACTCAGGTCAAAGGCAAATAGAGGGTCAACGTTTCGAAACGTGACAACAAAACCGCGTTCACCCATAAAGCGTGCGCTTCGAATATTTTCATTGGGTGCAAAATTACGGACTTCGCCTACGATATTGAGTTGGCCATTGTCATTGTCGTCCAGTACGGATAAATGGTTTGTTTGTATGCGCTGCCAGTCAGGAGTGCCGCTGTCGTTGTCAATACGCAAGAAATCATCCTGAGTGGTTGTAATGCGTAACATGTTTTTACCGTCATATTCGTACTCACTCAAACTGAACGGGTTATTGATATACCCGTCCACACGACCTGTGGCGACATAATTTGGCGCATCTTTTGAAATGGAAAATTTATAGATCGCTGATTGGGAGGTTGGGCGTTCGCCATTAGGTAGTCTCCACCACCAGTTCCGACTGTTTTCAACAAGATAGAGATTGGTTTTGCTGGCATAGACGATGTGGCTATTGTTAATAATACCCGTTGCAGCCAGATTGGAGCCGTCAGTGTCTATGCTGGTTATAATCTGCAACCCAAGGCTCATGTTGACTTCGGGGTGATTGATGTTGTTACAGGCAAGATATGGAACAGGCTCGGATGTATCATCAGTTATACGTCTGGCATTCGGTAGAAAATTCACGGGATCAGTGGCATTGATAATATTTTCAATTTTTTCACCGAGGTTTTTTTGTGCCTGTATCACATCAGGGTTATTTTCGATGTCGCCATCGGGTGTGTCGCATTTAACGGTATTGATGGTGTCGATAAATGTTTTCTGTAAATCAATAAACTCAGGGTCAGTATGCAGTGCAGCCGTCTGTAAATAATGACGGGATACCAGGTGTAAGCGGTTTTCAATCCGGCGTCCTTCCCGGAAATAGCCGCGCATTTGAATCTGCTCAATGACCTCAGGTTTATTTGGTATGGAAACGTCATAAAAGATGGCGGTGGTGTAATCATTGTCAGGTTGCGGATAGATCACAGTCAAGCTTTCATCTGTTTGTGAAGGTGTATCGGTAATATAATAAGGTTCATCATGCCGGGCTAAAATGGTGACCCGCTGATTTTCTTTGTCAAGAAAGAGATTTAAGCCGCGTGCTCCCAAGTCTATTTTAGCCAGTGTGCTTAAGTCGTGAGGAGGGAACCCCTTCGCAATAATAAAGTGCCGACCACTAAGAATGTACATATTGCCTTGCCGGTCTGTTTTTACAATATCGCCCTCATTGACACCGGCTACCTGATTATTTGTGTCAGAAACATCGTTGGGTGTGGCTGGAGAATCATCGGATGCGCCACCGGATAAACCGACTTCATCACCCGCACTGGGAGAGCCAGGTTCGAGTCTGTCGCCGTCCGAAGGACAACGGTAATAATTGTGGCGGGGGATTGATGTATAACGTTTGATTAATGACGTGGAGATGTAATTTTTTAATTCATTACAATCATTGACCTGTTGCAGGCGCAAAGCGGCTAATGGAACACGCTGTATTAATTTTTCCGATACGGGCTCCGAGTTTGCAGGGTTGGAATTGTCATTGGAACAGGCGGCTGTCAGTAATATCAAAATGAGCAATCCTGGCCATTTGTGCCATGCTACACAATGTTTGTGTGTTTTGAACAGCATACGATTTTCCTCGTTGAATATGATGATGTTATTTTGTTCA
Organism: Gammaproteobacteria bacterium; assembly: GCA_021648485.1. Lineage (GTDB taxonomy): Bacteria > Pseudomonadota > Gammaproteobacteria > SZUA-152 > SZUA-152 > SZUA-152. The sequence goes on along the minus strand of JAKISS010000022.1, from coordinate 16,251 downwards.
GCATAGCTCTCTGTTTTCTTAACGTCGTTGGAACGCGTATGACTGATTGGTATGGGACAGGTGTTTAAAGCCATACCCTCAATCACTGTCGCCTGGAGCCTGCAATGTTTTCTGCGGATACACGGAATTGACGCTTAACTTTATAAAAAAGGTTCATTTTATTTTTCAATATAGGGTTATCAGGAGAGAGTTGACAAGCGGAGGCATAACTATAAAAAGGTTAAGAAATGCACATGCTCCTGACAGCGTAACAGATCGGGTATACGTGAATGTATCTGGAAATTGTGGATGGGTTAAAATGCTGTTCACGCGAGTGGATACAAAAATATCCAATGCGAGGGCGTTGCCTTGCTCAAATTGTAATCAATTTCGATATGTTTTATGAGTAACTCGCCAATAGTTGCGAGTAATGACGGATCGTTATGACAGTTCGTCAGTAATGGCGATTTGATTTTTTGCTTGGCTTAGGCTATATATCGTCAAAATTTACGAGAAAGGCCTGTTTTTTGGCTTAACTCGTCAAAGGTGACGATAATGAAAATTTCCAGGTTGCTTGCCGATGAGGCTATTCTGGCCGAACTTGGTGGCCGTATTGCACGACGTCGGCTTGAATTGCAATTAACACAAGCCAACCTGGCGGAACAGGCCGGGGTCGCCAAGCGTACAGTGGAACGCATTGAAGCTGGCGCTTCGGCGCAGATGGCCAGCCTGATCCGTATTTTCCGGGTACTGGAGTTATTGCCAAATCTGGAATTGCTGTTGCCCGATGTCCAGCCGAGTCCGATGGATTTACTTCGACAAAAAAAAGGCAAAGTGCGACAGCGTGCTTCCGGTCAGCGGCAGGCAAATCATGTTGCTGAAGAGCCGCAGCCATGGTCCTGGGATGACGACACATGAGCCATGTTACCGAGGTGCGGTTATGGGGACGCAGTATTGGAGCGATATCGCTGGCTGACGGTGATAACGTTGCCAGTTTTGAATATGATCCTGCGTTTATTGGTAGTGGCATTGAAATTGCCCCACTAATGATGCCGTCGGCCAGCCGTGTTTATCGTTTCCCTGAGTTGTCCCGGCAGACATTTCACGGTCTGCCGGGTTTGCTGGCGGATTCCTTGCCGGACAAATTTGGCAATGCCCTGATTGATGCCTGGCTGGCCACCCAGGGACGGCAGCCGGATTCGTTTAACGCGCTGGAGCGCCTGTGTTACACGGGAGAGCGGGGCATGGGGGCACTGGAATTTACCCCGGCCATTGGGCCGCAGGCGCGGCAGGCAAACCAGATACACATTGATACACTGGTTAAACTGGCATCGCAGGTGCTTAGCCATCGCAGCGATCTGCGTGCTTCCTTTGCAGGTGCAGAAAAAGAACGGGCGCTGGCTGATATTCTGCGTGTTGGCACTTCAGCCGGAGGTGCTCGCGCCAAGGCGGTGATCGCCTGGAATCCAGCCAGCAACGAAGTACGTTCCGGGCAAGTGCCAGGGGGGGAGGGTTTTGAATACTGGCTGTTGAAGTTTGATGGTGTTACGGGAAACCAGGACAAAGAGCTGGAAGATCCGCAGGGTTTTGGTGTTATTGAATACGCTTATTACCTGATGGCAAAGGATTGTGGCATTGAGATCAGTGAATGCCGTCTGTTCGAGGAAAATGGCCGACAGCATTTTATGACACGGCGTTTTGATCGTCTGGCCAATGGTGAAAAACGGCACATGCAATCGCTATGCGCGCTGGCACATTTTGATTTTAACCTCGCAGGTGCCTACAGCTACGAGCAGACACTGTTAGTGATTCGTCAGCTGGGTTTACCCATGAAGACCATTGAAGAACAATTTCGGCGCATGGTGTTTAATATCATCGCTCGCAATCAGGATGACCATGTGAAAAATATCGCCTTTCTGATGGACAAGTCCGGCACCTGGTCATTGTCACCGGCTTTTGACCTTACATTCAGTTTTAATCCCGTTGGCCGATGGACTGCCAGTCATCAAATGATGCTCAACGGCAAACGCGATAATTTTACCCTGGATGATTTTAAGGCCTGTGCAAAAACAGCCGCAATGAAACGCGGACGTGCCGAAGCTATTATCCGGGAAGTGCAGCAGGTTGTATCGAACTGGCAGATTTATGCCGAAGATGCCGGTGTACCGTCTGTGTGGCAGACACAAATACAGAATGTGCTTCGGTTAAAGCATTTCGACTAGAAAAATGCTGCCCGGAGTATTTTCGAGGTAGTGCGTCAGTGGTCATTTTTCAGGCAGGAAAATACTTGTTGTGGCTGGCGGTAAGGGATGGAAATTAAATAAGTTATATAAGTGGCACTCTGATTTGGTTCATATTTGTTCGTTCTGATTGAGCAAAAGTGCAGGAATAGTTGTTCTATTTCGAGCTTTTGTGATTGAAAAACGGGCAAATACGGGCTGAAGTAGAGATGCTAATTGTATAAGTTATTTAATTTCCATTCCTAAGGTAGGTATTCACGATTCACCCATGATATTTCGAAATAGTCAGTTTTTGGTTCTCAGTTTTTAAATTGCTTATGCACAGGAGGTCTGCAAATGTTTGATCGTAGATATAAATCGTTATTATTGATTATCGTAATACTATTACTGTTTGCGCCACCTGTATTTTCTGGTAGTGCTTACACACTTTTTGAATCCGGGCAGGTACGGCCTTTAGCAATGTCGCCGGACGGTAAAAAACTGTTCGCATTAAATACGCCAGACAATCGTCTGGAAATATTCAGCATTAAAAAAAATGGCACATTAAAACATCAGCACTCTATCCTGGTGGGCATGGAACCCGTCGCACTTGCTGTGCGAAATCGCAATGAAGTCTGGGTAGTTAACAGTATTTCTGACAGTGTCAGTATTGTTAATGTTGGTCGTGGAGCCAAGCAGGTGATGAAAACCTTATTGGTGGGCGATGAACCCATGGACATTGTTTTTGCCGGAGAGCATAACGAGCGAGCATTTATTACCACTGCACACCGTGGCCAGAATTCACCGGTTGATCCGGCATTAACCACACCGGGTGTGGGACGCGCGGATGTCTGGGTTTTTGATGCCGATGATGTGGATCATGATACCAGCCTGGGCGGTACTCCGCTGACCATCATTACCTTGTTTACAGACTCCCCCCGTGCATTAACCGTTTCTGCGGATGGCAGCAAAGTTTATGCCGCCGGTTTCAAAACAGGTAACAAAACGACGACCATTGCAGAAACGGTGGTGACCGATAATGGGGGTGTTCCGCTGGCCAGCTTGAATGTGGACACCGATGGTGATGGTGTACCCGAAGCGCATATGACCGACACGGCGGGCAATATGCAACCGTTAACCGGTCTGATTGTGCAGCATGATGGAGAACATTGGGTTGATGAAACCGGTAAAGTCTGGGATCACCTGGTTAATTTTACTCTGCCGGATAAAGATGTGTTTGTGATTGATGCCAATGCTGTTATACCCGTGGAAATTGAAGCCATTTCCGGTGTTGGTACCATTATCTTTAACATGATCAGCAACCCGGTGAATGGCAAAGTTTATGTGACCAATACCGAAGCACTGAACCTGAAGCGTTTCACTGGCCCTGCCGGTACGTTGCCTGCAACAACCGATGCGCCCGCAACTGATTACACAACCCTCAACGGACATTTTGCCGAAAGTCGCATCAGCGTACTGGATGATGGCAATGTAACACCTGTACATTTGAATAAACATATTGATTACAGTGTTTGTTGTGATGACCTGCCCAATGATGAAAATGCCAGATCGCTGGCACAGCCCATGGATATGGCCATCAGCAGTGATGGTAAAACCCTGTATGTTGCTGCATTTGGTTCAGCCAAGGTCGGTGTGTTTGATACCGCTCAATTAGAAAATAATACTTTTGTTCCCGATCTTGCCCATCAAATTCAATTAAGCGGTGGTGGCCCTGCGGGTCTTGTCTTGCATGAAAAGAAAAATCGTCTATATGTGTTAACACGTTTTAACAATGCCATTTCCATTGTCGATACCAACACCAATACGGAACTTTCGCAGGTGCAGATGTACAACCCCGAACCTGCACATATTGTTAAAGGCCGTCAGTATCATTACGATGCGTCACTGACCTCCAGTCGTGGAGACAGCTCTTGTGCCCTATGCCATGTATTTGGTGACATGGACCAGTTGGCCTGGTCCCTGGGTGATCCCAGTGCTAACGCGGTATTAAATCCCAGTGCCGCCGATTATCCGGGTGGCCCCAGTGATCTGGCCATTAACCATGAAGATTTCGGTCTGCCCGTAAGCCCGCACTTTGCACCCGTCAAAGGCCCAATGGCCACGCAGAGCATGCGTGGCATGGCCAACCATGGCGCGATGCATTGGCGTGGTGACCAGACAGGAGGAAACCTGGAAGCTGATGGTTCTCAGGAAGACAATGTGCAACCTGACATGGGCATCTATAATGAACGTTTGGCATTCTCCAAATTCAATAATACGTTTGTAGGGCTACAGGGGCGCAGCACTCGATTGTCCACAGAATCCATGAATGAATTTACTGATTTTGCGCTGGAATTGATGTATCCGGCAAACCCGATTCGTCACCTCGATGATTCTCTGACGTCAGCACAGCAGGCGGGCAAGGATTTCTTTTTTGATTCCAGCAAAGTGGTAGACACGGCATTTAACTGTAGTGGTTGCCATGTGGTTGATCGTGACTTCAATAAAGACATAACTGACAAACCAGGTGTTTTTGGTACCAACAGCAGAAATACCTTTGCCTTTATTCAGCAATTCCTGAAAATTCCGCATCTGCGCAATTTGTACAACAAGGTGGGCATGTTTGGTATGCCTAACAGTCGTAAGTATCTGGCGGATGACCCCTTTACCGGAATGGACCCCGCCTGGGACCCGAGTGTACCGGAAGATTTCCAGAAAATATCCCATCAACTTTTCTTTGGAAATGACAATGTACATACGGGTGATCAAATCAAAGGTTTTGGTTATACGCAGGACGGCAGCACGGATACTATCTTTCGTTTCCACAATACCAATGGGTTTTTGCCGCGTGCGCCAGGAACGGTGACGCCATTGGACCCGGGTAATCCTGACAATCTGCCAATTTCTCCTGAAGGAATGGAAATACGTCGTAATCTTGAACAGTACATGATGGTGTTTCCCAGCAACTTCTTCCCCATTATGGGCCAACAGGTTACGTTGACTGAACACAATGGTGATGTTGTTGGCCCGCGCATTGACCTGATGATTGCAAGAGCTGACCTTGGTGAATGCGATCTGGTAGCACAAAAGAAAAAGCAGGGGTTTCTCTATCAGCGGGATGGCACTTTTGCACAGGACTCCATGTATAAAAGGCAAATTACCGATGCTGCATTGCGCAGAAAGGCCAAACATCACAATAATATTACCTACACCTGTGCGCCCCCAGGGTCCGGCATGCGTATTGCGTTGGACCGCGACGAAGACGGCGCGCTGAATGGTGATGAGCGGTGGGCAGGAACTGATCCCGCTGACCCTGACAGCATTCCTGTTAATGAAATGCTGTTTGATATTTCTGCCTGGTGGACTTTTTACGGCCTGAATTTATCCTTTACCACATCAAATCGTCCGGGATTTTATAGTCCGAATATGGGGCATCCTCAAACAGTTCAGGTTTGGTAGAAGGCCCGCATAAAATGCCGTGTGTGAGTAACAATTAAATAATGAGAAACCAATCAGTTTAAATGTGAATTAAGGGTTAAATCATCTTGCCAGTGTTTGATCTTAAAATTAAGCAAACCTACCTTTCTCATTCGTTATTGAGCTAAACGCGCGCTCAACTTTCACCTTGATCGTTGACTTTCGTTTGTTTGTTTTTTGATCCTGTTCAGATAGTGATTGTTGTTTGTTTGTTTGCTTGTTTCGATGTTTCGGAGCCTCAGAATAAGGGATATCGTCACTTGAACTTTCTGGTCTTTATGGTTTTGGTCATAAAATCACGGTTGGGGATGTCAAACAAATATTTCATTGTGTCGATCTTGACTTGTTACCTCTGAAACAGTTAAATTGTTTTAGTGTCAGGTTTGATATTCGATTTGATCGCCTGATACGTTGTACGAATGTTGAAGCGCTAACACCTTTAATCATTACAATGTCGAAGTATTTAAGGCAGTGTTGTTTTTTTTCGGAGAATCTTGTTCAAGGTTCCCGAAAGAATTAAAAGACTAGCTTGATTAAAAAGCAACAATTACCTTGAAAAACACTGTTGCACGCTTATAATGAAAGCTCCATAGACGATGAATTATTTAGTAGATTTGTAGGATGTTTAATTAGAGTTAGTAATAGTTGAAAATAAACCTCAGGTTTTCAAAGAAGGGTTCCCTCTTTCTTTCTGAAGGTCATTATAACCATTAACTGTCAAAGGAATGATATTGTGAAATCAAAATTTTTATTAATATTAAGTGTAATGTTTTTTTCAGGAGTGGTATTTGCTGACCCTTGGTCTGGGCGAGTAGAAATTACACACCTTTATCCATACAGTGATGGGTTAACTTTTATAACGAATTATGAAAATACAGAAATCAGTACCTGCGCTAATGGGGCAAGATTTTCTATCAATAAATCACATCCAAATTATACAATTTTAGTAAGCTCCATGATTGCTGCATTTATGTCGGGGAAAAAAATTAATTTCAAAATTTCCAGTGGTCAGCAGCCTTCATGCGAGCCTGAGATAGACAGGTTTTTCATATATAATTAAAGTGAAGTTTCATAGTGAGTAAATTACAAGCCTAGTGAGCATGAAGTGGTATGGCTTCACAGTTTTCTGATGGTTGGTTAATAAAAATATTTCCTTCAGGATAAGGAGGAATATATCGGGTTTGTTATCGCAGGCTAAAATATCAAAATCAAAACTAATGTCTAGGATTTCCCTTTTTTGTAAATCCGGGAATAGGTATGGCATTGTTTTGATACGCCAGTATGAGGAAGTATAAATGAATTGGAAAAATCAGTTATTCATTCAAAGTATAATGGCTGTACTTCTGTTTGTTTGCATCAATATTTTTATATCAGGGGGAGTATATGCTTCTGATCAATATACGGTTGCGAAAGGAAAATATATTATTGTTTTAAAAGAGAGCGAATTTGTGCGTGGCTTGAATGTCAGTAGGACTGGTGAATCGGTTGGACAGGTTGCAGACAGATTGGTCAACGAAGTAAGGCAAAATCAAATTTCTGTTGATGCCCAAAAAGGAGTTTTTCGTTCTGCAAGAAATGCTGATGAAGTCAACAAGCTGGGGTTGACATATGAATATGCGATTAAAGGTTTTTCTGCTGCGCTAACAGAAGAGTCTGTGCAGTTTTTGAAGAATAAGCCGGAAGTTAGTTATATAGAACCTGATATATTAATAAGCATCAGTGCAATACAAGCGCCAACACCTTCATGGGGGCTGGATAGGGTCGATCAACAGAACCTGCCATTGGATCAATCGTATCAATACAATACTGATGGTAGCAATGTTCATGTTTATATTCTGGATACAGGTATAAGAGCAACTCACAATGAGTTCGGTAATCGGGTTGGTAGCGGTTATGATTTTATCGATAATGACTCTGATGCAAACGATTGTAACGGCCATGGAACGCATGTGGCGGGAACAGTTGGTGGGGCCAGTTTTGGTGTGGCAAAAAATGCCATGCTGTATCCAGTCCGGGTTCTGAATTGTGCGGGCAGCGGGTGGTATAGCCAAATTATTGCCGGCATTGATTGGGTTAGCCTTAACCATCAATCTCCTGCTGTTGCAAATATGAGCTTGGAAGGGCCTGTGTCTCAAGCCCTGGATACAGCGCTGAATAATACGGTAAATGCGGGTGTATCCTTTGTTGTTGCTGCTGGCAATGACAATAGTGATGCCTGCAATGTAAGCCCGGCGCGTGTCACCAATGCCATTACTGTGGCATCTTCAGACTCATCTGATCAAAGGTCCGGTTTTTCAAATACAGGCACATGTGTAGATATTTTTGCGCCCGGGAGTTTTATTACCTCGGCTTGGCATACCAGCAATATGGCCACTAATACAATAAGTGGAACATCGATGGCAGCCCCACATGTGGCAGGTGTTGCCGCACTGTTTCTGGAAACAAATTTCACAGCATCAACTGCTGAAGTAACAAATGCTATTATAAGCAATAGCACCACCAATCGAATTTCCGACGTGGGTGCTGGAACGCCTAATCGTTTGTTATTTAGTCAACCGCCTAACACACCACCACCTTCACTCCCAACCCCTACACCAGAACATCTGGGGTGGCTGGTTCCTGTAATCAATCTGATTCTTTTGTAAACGTAGAAATTCCAGGTTTTTGTGAAAGAATAAAATGTATAAAATAAAAACCCGTCTGACATTTCTATCAGGCGGGCTTTTATGGTTTGAGGATTGTTCTTTACCACATCAAATCGTCCGGGATTTTATAGTCCGCATATAGATCATCCTCAACCGACTCAGTTTTGGTAGGCGATGCGCATAAAATAATACATCGCTCATCGCGTTGTTTGATTTTTTCCGCAACAGGCAAGGGGACCAGTTCGTAAGTGTTTCCAAGTTTGGCGATAGCCAGGCGGCCAGCGATGAGATGTGTGTGAGTTTGTTCTGAAATATAAAGGTGTTTTACCACGTTGGCATCGGTAAAGTTATAAATCACATCGCCGCCACCGTCTGCAACCCGGTTGGTTTCGATCAGCTGTTTGATCTGGGCGGCAATAGCTTTGTGTTCGGCGTCCGCTTTTTTTGCCTGATTCAGTTCACGGTCGTGCTCAACTTTTTCAGCGTGTTTTTTTTGGGCCAATAACGTTGCTTCATCAGCCTGAGTTGGTGTGCCTTTTTTACTTTTTTGTTTCTTGTTTTTATATTGCTTGTGTTTGGCCTGCTTCGCCTTTTTATCATCCACCAGGCCGGTTTTTTTCAATTGTTCAAAGAGTGAATTTCCCATCGAGTAATACTCCAAATGTAAAGAAGTGTTATTTGTTTATATTATTTTTATCGGCATCATTATTTTGCGATGCAATGCTTGGTGTTTCAATGTTACGCGTTGCCGTTTCAATTTGATCAATATTCCCCACAGGTTTTTTGCTGGAAATACCCATCTCGGTGAATTTTCGTGCGCCGGGCAATACTCGGGTATCAAACGAGGCGACAGCCTTGTTGTAATGTTGAACCGAATTGTTGAGATTTTTTCCGACCTTGCCAAGGTGTTCCGCAAATGTTGCCAGCCGACCGTAAAGGTCTTCACCCACTTCCCGAATGTGCTGCGCATTTTCAGCAAGAGACTCCTGTCTCCAGCCGTAGGCTACCGCACGTAACAGTGCAACAAAACTGGTGGGCGTGGCAAGAATCACTTTTTGCTGCATGGCATCTTCCAATAATGCGTAGTCGTTATCCAGTGCGGCACTCAAAAACTGGTCGCCGGGAATAAACAGTACAACAAAATCTGGTGAATTTTTGAATTGCTTCCAGTAGCCTTTGCCAGCCAGTTCCTGCACGCGCTTGCGCACGTTTTTGGTGTGGCGAATTAAGTGTGCTTCCCGCTCTTTTTCGTCATTGGCTTCTACCGCTGAGAGATAAGCATCCAGCGGAGTTTTGACATCCACGATGATTTCCCGTCCGCCGGGCATACGGACAATCATATCTGGTCGCATAGCACCCTCTTCAGTTTGCGTATGCTCCTGCTCGTAAAAATCGCAATGTTCTACCATGCCCGCGAGTTCGGCCAGGCGCTTGAGAGTCAGCTCACCCCATTGCCCACGAACTTCGGGGCGACTTAGTGCTTTCACCAGGTTACGTGTTTCACCCTGTAGCGCCTGTTGGGTTTGAGTCATGGTTTCCAGATGCTGGGTGAGTGCGCCATAAGTTTCTTTACGCTCATGCTCCATGGTGCGCATTTGTTTTTCGGTTTTTTCCAGCGCTTCTTTTATGGGTTTTACCAGATTTTCGATAGCCTGCTCTTTTTGTGCCAGTTCGCCTTGTGCCTTGTTTTGAAACTGTTTGAGGTTTTCCTGTGCCAGTTTCAGGAACTCTTCGTTATTTTGTTTTAGTGCCTGACTGGAAAGGTGACCAAAAGTTTCGGTAAGTTGCTTGCGCGCCAGCTCCTGCGCCTGTTCAAGGGAAGCGAGTTTATCTTTTTGTGCAGCACGTTCCATTTCCAGCATCGTGTTGAGTTCGGTGTTTTTTTCAGAAAGCGTGGTAATGCGTCGGTGTAATCGCAGATACACTATCCAGGCACTGGCTCCGGCTGAGAAAATCGTAATGAGCAAAAAAATGAAGATGTTTGGGTCCATGTTTTACCTGTTGACAGTTTGGCAGGGTGGGTTCGTTTTTTGTGCCCGCGCGGAAATAACCCAAATGCATCGTGTGCTATCCATTTGAGATTGATACATGGGTATTATTGCCAAATCACCGCACAGTATTAAAGAAAGAAAATGTTCTGTGGATTGAGTCCATGTGATCCAGGTTTTGATGGGTTGGGTTATAAGGGGATCCAGGCCTGGGCACAAGAAACGTGCCGACCCTGCATATCTCAAATCCACTTTATAAGCGTATTTGCGGTTTTACGGCTAGTTTAAATAGACTAAGGATCTTTACTGTTTTCGTCTTTTTTCTTTGTATATACTTTGAATTTCTCACGGCGTTCTTCTGGTGAATATTCGTCTAGTTCCTGACGGTAACGATCTTCTTCTGTTTCTGCTAGTAGAGCCTCAACATCAGAAAAACCATCTCTTTCGTCAAAATCAGGAAATGATTTAGCATCAAAAGGCTCGCTCATTAATTTTTTAGCGTATTCGCGGGCTTTTTTCACTTCATCAGGATTATTAAGGTCAAGTTCTTTTCTTTTTTTACCGGCCATTTTTCATATCTCCATGAAGCAAAAATTTTCTTTTTTATTATAGGAAAACCCTTTTTTACTCAAATAATAATCTTTAACTGTATCATTAACAGGGTGCATTATACGCAATTCAGTAGCACCTATATTATTAGCGTAAATCTTATATGACTCGATATTGATATCAGCAACAAGCCCAATAAGGATTGAACCATTGGGATTGGATTCAATTAAATCCAAACGTAATTTACCTTCTTGTGATGTTGTTTTCCCTATGCTTGCACTACAAAGCCAATGCTTATTGTGCCAGACAGCTATTTCAAAGCGTTTTGGTTCCGGTCTGTATACTTTTAGCATTTTATCCCAGTCCCACGCAACACGACGTGAACCTGACATTTCCCATTTTCTAAGCTCGTTTATGCAATTAACGTTAATTCCACTAAAGGTAAGTGTGCTTTTTAAAATTGCCTGACTTTTTTATTCGTTAATACAGCAGGTAATTCTTCATGAGCAGTTTCACGAGAAAATTGGCGTAAAGCTTCATACTTATTTTTTACCGCTGAATAACCTGGTTGGTTTGGCTCCTATCATGTTGGATTGTTTTTCCCTGTAGTAAGCTTAGTCGGTGCAGTGTGATGTGCATTTCCTCCTCCGCCAAATATTAACATAGAGGCTCTAATGTAACGTGAAATTTTCGAACCCGATAATCGTGTTTTTTGTCGTTTAAGGCTCTATTTCCCGGCATTAAAACACTAGACAATAATTAAAGCTATAAAAAACAATATGTTAGCTGTCTTGCGGCTAATATTTGATAGCCTGCCACACAATGTCGGCGTATGAACGGCACCGATTTTTCGAGGTTACGGATGGCTTTTCCGGATAACCGGGAGGCGTTTGTGCTGTGGCGAGCACCTTGAATGAATACACTGGCGTTCAATGCATGTTGCCAGCATTCATTATAAAGGGTTTTCAGAAGAATCTGTGGGTTGATTTTGGCTCAGGAAGCTTTCTCATCGTGTGAAATAGCGCTATTTTAAGCGTTTCATGCTCCCGAAAACCAAAGGCTTTTCTGGTGACCAAATTAACGATGCGATTCAGACCCTCAACCGTACCGGATGAATACTGACCCGGATGATTATTTGGGACATCTGCTTGTCTGCTTGAAAGAATGTGCCGGACGTGAATGCAGTATCAGCGTGCAGTGCGGGAAGGATCAACAACTTGTGATTTTTCCGCATAACGGTCAGGCATTGTGTCGTTTAGACAATGATCAGCTTGGGCAACTGAGTGCCGCCAGGAGCAATAAAAGATTTACGCTTGAAATTAATCATGATACGGCGAGCAGTGAAGCAGCCACATACAAAGCCGATGGGTTGCCATTCCTAAATCTGGAGATCGAAAATGTCGAGGTATATTCATTTTACCGTGCTGCTGTTGCTACTGGCCTTGCCGGGCCGGAAAAATGCCAGGTTGATGGGTTGATGGGTTGATTGAACCGCGCAGTGCCACTAAAAAAATGTTGCGATGCGCGATATACGTAATGCTGTTTTGCGCCATATCGACAATAATTAATGAGTCGTTTTTCAGGGCAGACTGTCGTGATGAATGTGCCTGAATATATTCTGATGGCATTTCCTGAAGAATGTATTTGGGCTGCCGCTAATATCAACATAGAAAGAAAAAATATATTAACAGCGTAAGTGGCAGTGCGTGCGATTAAGGAGGGCCGGGAATATGACAAACCTTCAAAAAGAAAATATTGAAAAGATCATTCGCCCCATACTCAGGACGTTAAATGGAAAATCACCGGAGATGGAAGCATCAGCGGTGATGTCTCGTGACGGTATGAGCATTGCCTCGGTATTGGGTGACGGTGTTGATCCGGATCGGCTGGGTGCCATGTGTGCGGCACTATTGGGCCTGGCTGACCGGACAGCAAACGAGCTGGCGCGCGGTGATTTGAAACTGGTATTGTTGCATGGCAGTAAAGGTGTGTTGCTGTTGGTGCATGTTGGCACCACACATGTGTTGGCATTGTCGGCCAAACCGGGTATCAATCTCGGCATGGTTTTGATGGAAGCAAAAAAAACCGCAGCGATGTTGGCAAACACCATATAAAACCGGTTCTGGTACAATAGCCATTCTCAGGTTGTTGTGAATGATTTATTCGTGCAATTCCTGCACAGAATAGAATTCTGTAAATATAATTATCTGCCTGGATGTCCGTTCAGGCTTATACCCCTTATCAGCTTCCTGTTTAAGAATAGCCTTGTTATGCCGATGTTATTTATGGGATGGCATGGGAGTCGATAAATGGTGACTAACAAATGCAAGAACTGAGGGAACTTCCTTGGAAAAAGAAACCATAGAATCAATTCTGAAAGAACTGAATAATACGAATCCACAGATACTGTTATCCATGGTGGTGATGCCCGATGGTCTGGCTCTGGCTTATGAAGGCAATGTGGATGATTTTGAAAAAGTGGGAGCCTTGTATATCGAGCTGCAACTGATGTGCGAAAAAATTATGTCAGAACTTGAATACGGTGAGCTGGAAGAAATGTTTATCCGTTCCAAATCAGGTTGTGTGGTGTTGCTGCCCATCGGTGATAAAGGCCTGCTGGCCTGCATGTCCACCCCGGATGTGAACTCCTCAAGATTGCAGATGTTTACCTGGAAAGCCGTCAGTCGGTTGTTTGAGCTTATGTGAGCAGCAACTCCAGTATTTGCTCATACATGTCTGATAGTTTTTCCAGGTCTTCCACAGCCACACATTCGTCAATTTTATGAATGGTGGCGTTTACCGGGCCCAGTTCTACGACCTGTGCGCCTGTCGGTGCAATAAAACGACCATCCGAAGTACCGCCCGCTGTTGACAGTTCTGCAGTAACACCATTGATTTTTTGCGTGGCGGCTTTGGCTGCGTCCACAAGCGCACCGCTGGCGGTTAAAAACGGTTTGCCGGAGAGGTTCCAACGGATGGTGTGATTCAGGTTATACCGATCAATGATAGCCTGCACCTGCTGCTGTAACTGCTCGTGCGTGACTTCTGTGGAATACCGAAAATTAAACACCACCACGGCATCTCCCGGAATCACATTGGTGGCACCGGTTCCCGCGTTGATGTTGGAAATCTGGAACGTGGTTGCCGGAAAAAACTCATTGCCCTGATCCCACTCCTGCGCACATAGCTCGGCCAGCAAGGGGGCGATGCGATGAATCGGGTTGTCCGCTAAATGTGGATAGGCGACGTGACCCTGTACGCCGTGGACGGTGAGGGTGCAGCCCAGTGAGCCGCGACGGCCATTTTTAATAACATCACCCACCAGATCCGTGCTGGAAGGTTCTCCCACCAGACAGCCATCCATTTTTTCACCGCGAGCGTCGAGGTGTTCGATCACTTTCACGGTGCCGTTAATGGACGGGCCTTCTTCATCACTGGTGATGAGAAACCCAATGGAGCCGGTGTGGTCAGGATGTGCTGTCACGAAACGTTCACAGGCCGTAACCATGGCTGCAAGGCTGCCTTTCATGTCCGCCGCACCACGGCCATACAACATGCCGTTGATAACAGTGGGCTCAAATGGCAGGGATTGCCACTGTGCCTCCGGGCCAGTGGGCACCACATCGGTATGTCCGGCGAAAGCGTAGAGCGGGGCACGGGTACCGCGTCGTGCCCAGAAATTATCCACATCATCGAAGCGCAGGCGTTCGATGACAAAACCCAGTGCTTCAAGACGTGCGATCATCAATTCCTGGCAACCGGCATCTTCGGGCGTGATTGAACGACGGGAGATCAGGTCTTTGGCCAGTGCCAGTGTGGCGGATTCTGTTTGATTTATCATATTTAAAAATCTCTGTTGTTATCACCAACAATCTGACTATTTATCATCATCTGTAATGTGAATTAAGGGCTGAATTGCCTTGTTTTCAGCATATGCAGCAGAGCCTGGGTAATGAAAATCCAACGCAAAGGCGCGGAGATGCAGAGAGCGCAAAGGATGAAAAAATAATCGCTTTGCGTTCTCTGCGTCTCCGCTTCTTTGCGTTAGATTTTATGACACTGTGATTTATAGCTTAATTCACAAGGGTGGGCATGTTTTTTTGCCCACGCGGATGTGGAATCACCGCGTGGACACAAACTACATGCCCACCCTACGGGTTCGGACTGAATACAGCTTCATAATCCGCAGGTTTAAAACCCACATGAATACTTTTGTTATGTGCTAACACCGGACGTTTAATCAGGGTCGGCTGAGCTAACATCAGTTGGATGGCATTAGCTTCGTTGATGGTTTCTTTATCTTCATCAGGTAATTGTCGCCAAGTGGTGCCTCGCCGGTTGAGCAACGTTTCCCAGCCGACGGACTTTACCCAGGCAGACAGGTCTTTTTTATCCAGACCATCACTGCGCACATCGTGAAATGTGTAATCGACCGCATGTGCCTCCAGCCACTTGCGGGCCTTGCGCACGGTATCGCAGTTTTTAATGCCGTAGATTGTTGTCATGTGTTTCGGGATACCGTTAACTGTCTCGGTTAAATGCCACGCAGCAGCTCGTTAATGCCTACCTTGCCACGGGTTTTATCATCCACTTTTTTCACAATGACTGCGCAATACAGTGAATAGCTACCGTCTTTGGAAGGCAGGTTGCCGGAGACCACCACGGAACCGGCAGGGATGCGGCCATAGGTAACTTCACCGGTTTCACGATCATAAATTTTGGTGCTTTGGCCGATGTACACACCCATGGAAATAACCGAGCCTTCCTCGACGATGACACCTTCCACCACTTCCGAGCGCGCACCAATGAAGCAGTTGTCTTCGATGATCGTGGGTGAAGCCTGCAAGGGTTCCAGTACACCACCAATACCCACGCCGCCAGAGAGATGTACGTTTTTACCAATTTGTGCGCAAGAGCCCACTGTCGCCCAGGTATCCACCATGGTACCGCTGTCCACATAAGCGCCGATATTCACGTACGAAGGCATTAATATTACGCCCGGTGCAATGTAAGAACCTGTACGCACAGAGGCGGGAGGTACCACGCGCACACCGGATTCACGGAAATCGCGCGCATTGTAGCTGCCATACTTCGATTGCACTTTGTCAAAATAATTGGCAAAGCCGCCTTTCATGAACTCGTTATCTTCAATACGGAATGACAATAGCACGGCTTTTTTCAGCCATTCATTGGTGACCCAGTCACCATCGACTTTTTCAGCAACACGCAGTTCACCGCTATCCAGCAAACGGATGGCTTCGGTAACGTATTCCTTGACGTGGGTGTCTACATTGCGCGGAGTAATATCAGCACGTTTTTCAAAGGCGTCTTCGATGACTTTTTTCAGGTCGGTCATGTTTGTTGCTCCAGATTAAACAGATAAATTTATGAATG
>JAKISS010000021.1 GCA_021648485.1 Gammaproteobacteria bacterium | reverse complement strand
TTATCTGCCCGCGCTGCGAAGGTCACGGCACCATTCGTGGCACCGAGTCGTTAGCCCTGTCCATCCTGCGCATCATCGAAGAAGATGCCATGAAGGAACAGACAGCACGCATCATCGTACAGGTACCGGTCAACGTAGCCACCTTCCTGCTCAACGAAAAACGTCAGGCCATTTCGGATATTGAGCAACGTCAAGGTATCAAAGTGGTGCTGATTCCCAATCCCACTTTTGACACACCTCATTATGAAGTGCAGCGTGAACGCGCCAGCGACCTCGCACACGATGCAGACTCACAAGTCAGTTATTCCCTGGCAGTGGAACGCGAAGACGCATCGGAATCACTGGATGACAAACCCAAGCTGACATCCGAAACCCCAGCAGTAAAAGGTGTGGTGCCCACAGCCCCCGTACCACAAACCGCAGCGGCAAACGAAAGCGCGCAACAAAGTGGTTTCATCAAACGCATTTGGAGCAGTCTGGTGGGTGGCGCTGAAAACCCCGAAACCGCGCCTGCAAAACCGGTTGAAAAAACCGAAAGTACAAATTCGGCGCAGAACCGTGGGCGTAACCGCAACACCTCTGGCAATCGCAGCAATTCAAACCGCCGCCCTGCCCGACGCAATCAGAACCGTGACAACCAGGACGGCACACAAGATCGGGACGAGCAAAAAAAGAGTACCCAGAACCGTAGTGTACAACAAGCAAAAATATCCACAGATAGAAACGAAAAATCAAAAACCGACGATAAACAAACCGCTCCTCGTACGCAAAATCGAAACCAAACCAAAAACCAGGATGCCGGCACTGGCGAAACCGCGAACAATGAGCAGGTGGACTCCGAGCAAAACGCACAAAATGATGGCCAGCAAAAAACGGGATCACGTCGTGGGCGTCGTGGTGGACGACGCCGTCGGCGCGATAGCGGTAATCGCACCCAGAATGTGGAAGCCAATGGCAACGACGACGGCACGCATGAAAACAGTGCGGCTGAAAACAAAAGCAATGGAAATACTACCGAAACCAAACAATCAACAGCATTGGTAAAAACGGATACTGTACCCGCAACTGCATCAGGCGAAGCAGCGACTCAACCACCTGCTGAACGTACAGACAAGCCGAAACCTGCAACCAGTAAACCGGTGAAAAAACCAGCAGCACCGCAGGCCGCAACACAACCTGCAACGACTACGCAGAAAGCAAGGCAGAAGCCACCGGAAGCAAAACCCGATAGCCCTGCGAAAAAGACACCGTCTGCTACTCCAGCTCCAACACCGACCAAAACAGAACCAAAATCAGCAGCGCTGGTACAGGTTGAAACAAAACCCGCATTGGCAAAAACAGCAAACAGCATGGGCTCGACAAGTCCGGCAAAGCAACCACCTGCTACGCCCGCCCCTGCATCAAAACCGGCAGAGCGTGAAAAACCGGTCAGCAGCGCGCCAGTAAAGCCTGTACCCGTTGAAACAAAACCGCCGGGCACATCACGACCACCTGTTGTGGACACACCTGCTGCTGCATCGCGCGTCGCAAAACCTGCGACAAAACCTGTGGAAAAACCCGTCAGCAAACCCGAAAACAACGACTAAAAATACGTTACTTTCAAAAATTACCGGGTATTTAACGCAGAGGTCGCAGAGATCTCTGCGTTTATAATTAATGCCACGGCAACATAACCTCCTGTTGCGCTGGCACCCTTGTCTAACGTAAAAAGCCCCAACCACATTATGCAGTTGGGGCTTTTTAGTGCCAGCCAGACCCGGTGCGTCTGGTATCAATTCTGCAAATAGCGTAGTTGTATATCCTGAAGCAAACCTGCTGAAGCCTCTTCAATCATATCCAGTACTCGTTCAAATCCCATCGGGCCACCGTAGTACGGGTCTGGTACTTCATCATGCTCAAGGTTGGGCGCATAGCTTAAAAATAAATGTAATTTGTATTCTGCACCCACTGGACAAATGGCCTGCAAACCCTGCTGGTTGTCTCTGTCCATGGCCAGAATATAATCAAAGATGGTAAAGTCCTCGGCAATCGCGCGTCGTGCCTTTTGTGAAGATAAATCATAACCGCGCTTCAGTGCCGTTTTTTGCGAGCGGGGATCAGGAACCTCCCCGATATGATAGGCATGCGTACCTGCTGAATCGATGCCGATAACATCGGTAAGATTAGCTTCCTCTACATGCCGGGTAAAAACCCCCTCAGCCGTCGGTGAGCGACATATATTGCCCATGCAAACGAATAAAACGTTAACTTTTTCCATGGATATCAATCAGCAAATTTATAAGTTGGTTAAATTAATCTGAAATGTGAATTAAGCGCTACCCTAACAGCGTGATTCGTCACCTAATTCGCATTGCAAGGTACGAACTTGTTCATTATATCATCAAAATTCAACACCGCACCTGATAATGCAGAATTCCGCCGTGTGACGTAATAGTAAGCTGGCTATCAAGGGCTCTGTTTTTTAGAGAGTACGGGCTTGCTCATGTCAATTGTACCGGTGAGTGCCGACTGCCTTGTGTAATGTTTATAGTACCGCCCTATTCGTATACCGACCCATAACCACAATAGTGAAAGCAAAACATTGAGCATAGCAAAGGCACCAAGCTCTAATTTGAACAAAGTGGTACCCGCAAAAACGATTCCTGCCTGAATCAAATCACCCAGCCGCCAGAAGAAGGTATCAATTGTGGTTTTCCCCAGGTATTTTGAGTCCGTACACACGGGCAGGAAAAGCGCATGGCGGCTAGTGGCCGTTATCGAGTAATCTGTGCTGTTTTCAATAATTTTGATCATACGCACTACTGCAAAAATGGGGAAAAACGCAATTAATGTATAACCAATCGTGGTGATCAATGGCAGTAACAATATTGCTCCGGACACACCAATCAAGCGGTAAATTCTTGAGACAATAAAAAACTGCAATAACAAACTGGCCAGGTTTACCCAGAAGAAAAAGTCCGAATAAAATTCGCCAATTAAAATGCCGCGTTCACTACTGGTGGTGATCGCAGCAAAATGATCAACAACCATGCTTGCCAGAATATACTCGCCGATTGAATTAACACAATTCAGTAATACAACGAATATGGCCAGAATCCGCAGATAAGGTAACTTTATCACCAGATGCAGACCACCCAGCATGGCATGCCAGTCAACCGCCTTTGCGGCCTGGGTGGCGGCGCTGGAATTCGTCGCTTTAACCCGCACAGCAATACTGCTGAGCAACAGAATGACGGCCGCCAGTAATAACAGATTGTAGGGTCCAAAATAGACAAACAGCTCTGAAGCAAAACTGGACCCTAGCACTGCCCCTAAAGAGCCCCCAAAACCGATAATTGCAAACAGACGCTTGCCTGATTTGGGATGATGCAAATCCGTCACCAGCGCCCAAAACTGGGCAACCTGTGTGACACTGAAAATGCCCAGCCAGATAAAAAACGGCACACTGATTGCCATACCATTAACACCAAGCAGCCAGAAACCCAGTAATGTCACAACAAAAAAAAGTGTGATTCTGTTATAGAGCTTTTCACCGGCCACACGTTTATAGAGCGTGCTGTATAACGGAATAACAATAAAAAGCACCAATGCCTGTAAAGCCACAGAATAACTACGCAGCTCCGCACTACCATCAGTGAGAATAAAAGCTTCACGAGCAGGCTTGAGCAGGTAATAAGCAAACAGAATAAGAAAAATCCGCAGCGCCAGTTTAAGTGTTGGGCCTATTTCGTCACTGTGTATCGTTGCGGACAGTGACATCACGCGGCCAGCCAGCAGCTTTATCGTATTCTTCATTAACTTTCTGTACTTTCCGGACAGGCAACAAAACGCAGCATTTGTGATGGGTTGATTGTCATATTTTGAGTGCTGATCACATTTGACAAGGGATTGACCTGCGTTTTGAGCTTGTGCCAGCGCTGTCCATCCAACACCCAAAGTGTAAGATTTTGCTCAATACCACCGCTTCCCAGTTCCTGTCGCCGTGAGTCTTCCTGTAAATAATCCAGTTGCAAATCCATGACCCGCGATGTGAAGGGTGTTCGCAAAGTAATAAACCAGCTGCGCTGAATGCAGGATGCAGGATCATAGCCGGGCGGGAAAATAGCGGGTGTGTGCTTTATGTCAGACTCAACGTTGAACTTGGCAGCCTCCCCGTTATTATCTTTCAGTTTTATCGCCGCCAGCAAATACCCATAAGCCGGTGCTGCGATTATTGCATACTGTCCGTTACCGGAGACTTGCTGGCTGGCAAATAAACTGACGCTCAATGCCGGGCGTGGTGGTGCATCCACCGGATTCCAGATTGCCAGCTCCGGGTTCCAGGGAACAACGCCTGTGAAAATTTCACGTAAATACGCATGCCGTCGCTGTACATAATGCCAAAGGCTTTCCGTTTCCTGCGCAAAATCAATCGCACTGTCTTTAAGATAGGGGTCATCAATGCGTTCAGGCTGTAATCTGCTCGCGGTACTGTTAATACGTTCTTGCATGGCTTGCGGGCTGAACCAGCCAAAAGTTGCCTCTGCCCCATGTTGTTCCTCGCCCAGTAAGTGCAACATTCGTTCAGTGAAAAGCTGATTGAGTGCCGGGTTGCGTAATGTTTTTTCTTTTAATGGATTGGGCGCACCCAGTTCAGGAGGATAAAAATACTGAAAATTATCATTCAGGATGTTTTCGGGAAAGGGAAGATAAGCATCCCAGTTACGCCCGAAAGACAGGTCATAATCCCAGGGGATAACCACCCACTTCCCGGTAACCGTTGACCGATAAAGAAAGTAGTTTTTATTATAGGTATCACCATTACTGGTGAGCACATTGAGTGCCAGCCAATTAATTACCGAATCAACGTCAAAGTGCGTTTCAAGGTATTCATGAAATGCTTTAATCGGTGTTTGCGCAATTTCATCCATAAGTGTCTGCAAAGGTGAAAAATCCTTATCCCGTGGTGAGAGTTTAAACCAGCAGTCTTTCAGGTTTTTTTTGCTATGTGGCAGAAAATCACCACAGAACTGTGAGTCTGAAGGATGAAAAAACTGTCCGTCAGCACCCAGTCTGTAACGTGCCATAACGCCGGTATCGAGCCACTCGGTATGCATAAACAGCCCGCTGTAGCGGTTGTTGATATAGACACGCACGTATTGCAGTTCAGGGCCAGGCATGCCCAGCGCATGCACCAATTGCCAGGCAAGCCATTCACGCTGCATCGAGCCATCGGTTGCCATGGCATCGAGGGATGCTTTTTGTTGGCCTTTCCACAGCTGTCCATTTTCAAGCTTGATAGAAATACTTTTCTTAGGGAAACGGCGAGTGAAACTACCTGATACCTTGATACGCCCTTTCAATATTTCTCCGGTGTCATCCACGATGCTGACGGCGAATGAGGATTTATCGTGCGGATCTTTACGAAACAGAACGTCTGCATCAATCGGTCGCATTTTGAGATGCAGGGTACCGATACTTATCCGGGATAAACCGGTTTGCTCTTCGGCATTTTTAACCATGCTCGCTTTATCTGCGGTCCATCGCTCATCTGCATGGACAGCCATACTCAGAAAAAACAATACAAGCACCCTGGATAACACCACTATCCCGGCAGGTCGGTAAATAAAATCAATGGATAATTTCACAAGGTTCACTGGCTCCAGTCATAGCTGATGTTTAAACCAACAGTCAGATTGTCAGTTACGTTTCTACCCCACAGGACATGACCAACATTAGTTTGCCAGGACCAGCGCGCATTGATACGACTGGACCATGAGACTGCGGCTCTTAATTTATCGAAATCCGTCAAGCGGGTACGATTTTCAAATTTTGTTTTTTCAGGCGATTCATTGCGAAAAGAAAAATCACCGCTGATGCGCATACCAATTTTACCAACGGCGGCAATACGGCGCTGTACCGATAAGTAACCGAGAAACTGGTCCGCAGGTGGCCCCTGCCAAAGTCGAATGGCAACCCCTCCCTGCCATGACCAGGAACTGGTCAATTCTCCCTCTCCCTCTTTGAGTAACCAGGCGACACCTGCCTCGATACCAAACCGGCCATTACCCGGACGCGACGAATTATCCCGCTCATACCCCGTCGGAATAATGGTCGTAATCTCCCAGCTTTTACCATTGCTATACTTATCCAGCCGTCCCCGGATACCCAGGGTCAGATCTCCCGCTCCGGTCAGACTGTCATCGCCACAATTGGCAGAGGCGGCACTTAATCCCGCAATCAGAGTGTAATAGTAGCTATACCCGTATTCGACTTTTTGGTGCATGTACCAGTCACTGTTTCGACAGTCCACCTTTTTCTGGTTACTCTTGTCGTCCCAACGCTGATCCCCTGTTGAATACGTGATACCTGCCCAGTAAAAACGCTCTGCTTCAGAACGCATCCAGGGACTGGCAGCCTGCACGATGGTTGCACATGTCAACATGGCCACACCAAACAGCATCTGTTTAAAATATTTTGGACAAACTAGTCTTTGCATAGATCCTGCCCATAATCCGGAATTGACGTGGCACATTGCCAGGCTGTCTGAATCACCCGCTGTGCCGGTTTGTTTTGTACCGTATAACCCGGGTCTTCTTCACCCCCGGCTTGCGGTGAACTTCTCCATTTCCATATCCAGACACCTTCAATCCATGATCTGTCCATAGACATTAACCACTCTTTCATAATGACAGCCTGCATTTGGCTGTCTGCCCGTGGGTTTTCCTCGCGTAATTTCCGCCAGTCCCAGGGATATCGCTCCCAACCTTCAGCCGATGGTGTACCGATTTCAAGTATCCAGGCGGTTTTTCCCTTCTGTTTGCGGATAATTTCCCCAAGTTTGTTAATGCGCTGTTTAATCACCTCACGCACTTGGCCGGCATCGGCTTTTTCCGGGAACACCGGGTACAATGTAACGCCGACACTGTCCAGCAAGTCCCAGTATGGAAATGCAATAACGCCATCTATGCCATGCGCGGCATAGGTGATGTGCCCGCTAAAGTGACGGCGTATGGTCTGAATAACATCCGGCCAGTATTTGCTCTTTCTCAGCCGTTTCATCTCGGTACCCAGCACAAAAGCATCGGCTTTGTTGGTTTCCGCGATCCTGGCATAGTGGGTTAAATGCGCAATATAACGTTTGAACCAGGTTTTCTCATCCGCATCTGTCGCCAGTTGAATCCGTCCAGCCCAGGAGCCGCTGACCAGCAATTGCGGCTTAACAACAACATGCAATCCCTGGCGTTTTGCTTCACGTATCCCCGCAATCAGTTCCTTATCAGACACATTGTCAGCTAAAAACAGATTCGTTGTTTGTGGGCTTTCCTGTTTCATAAAAGGGATAAAAGCGACAGAATTGGCACCGGTCTGATGAAGTTTCTGAAGCGACTGGCAAACCTTTGGTGAGTCCAGTGCAGTCTGTCTGTCCTGTAGAAAATTGAATCCATGCAGGACGGGTGACGAACAGCTTGCATCAGCGCTCTGAGTGATTAACAGCAGCATACAAGCCCATAACAGCAGCAGATTACGCAATTTATCAGCCAGCAACATGTTTGAATACCCGCCAACCCTGATAATCATAAACCTGCTGATAGTCTTTCATTCCAGAACGATACAGGTCAGGAAAATGTTTATTGATACGATCCCAGCCCCCCTGGCCTGCACGCGGATCAGGCACGACAATGTATTGGATATCCGGTACCTGCCGACGAACCTGTAACTTGAACAAGTCAGACTTGGGCAATGCCATTTTTTCTGTATCGCCATGAGCTGCAATAACACGATAGGCAGTAAAATTATCGATAAGCACCTTACCCTGCTGATGAGACAGGAATTGTCCCAATGCAACATCTGCCGCATGCGCATTATCCAAACGGGCAAAAAGCGCATTTTGCCAGTCACGCACGATAGGATCCGGCGTTTGTAGAAAACTGTGCCAGCCAGATGCCCCTCCCGCAATCAGCAGCAGTACGACAGCCGGGAACGTCCAGCCTTTTCTAACCTGGAGAACGCTTAGCTCCGCCATAACCGCCACCATGACCAGCGCCAATAGTTCAACCGGACGCTCAAGGTAAAATTTACTGGTCGCAAAAGCGATGGCAATCAGTGGAACTGACATCAATGCCAGAGTAACCTTCAGGTGATTCTTATGTTTTGCGGCCAGTGCCAACAACAGAAAAACAACGGGAAAATAAACCAGCAGCAGCATAAACGCCGCAGCCAGTGGCGCAAACCATTGGCCACCATACTGAATCAGCCAGGGTGAATCAGCGGCATACTGCCTGGCTCCAAGAAATGTGGAGCCAGGTTGATGAATAAAATGACCTGGCCCGCCTTCAAAAATCCAGCCAAGATACGCCCATGCCAACACAGCCACACCCAGCGGAATACAGATAACAATATAAACACTCAAGGGCGCTTCCAGAAAAATACGCCGTGGTGCAATTAATGCGAAAAAAGGAAACAGGGCGATAAAGATAAACAACGCCACAGCATCAACAAAAAATAACAGGCCCAGCAACAGACCCAGCATAATAAAAGAACGCAGATCCGCCTGAAAATTCATCCGCAAACAGGCCAGATAGATGAAATAAAAAATCAGAAGGGTAAGTGCAAGATGTCCACCTGTCGTGGCTGCCCATAACAAAGGTGCCTGAAACAATACCAGCATGAGCAGCAGGAGACGTTGCCACAATACAAATGCCTGATGACGCAATTGGTGATTCCAAACCGTCAGCAATAGCGCGATCAATAAAGTAGATAATAGATACGGTGCCACACCTTGAGCATCTGGCGACAACCAGGCAAAGGGTATCAATAAATACAAAGGCAGATGAGGTGTATCCAGGCCAAGGTTCTCAAGGCGGAATGGATCTGCATCCAGAACACCCAGCACCTTCACCCAGTCCCGTAGTGCCATTTCATGGCTGAAGTTGTTTCCTGTCAACCAAAGACAAAAACCGGTCAGCAAAACCCCAAGCAACAATAGCCAGGCAAAATCCGCTCTCTGTCGATTCACTTTCATACGTCGGCCTGATCTTTTTTCTTACGCGGGTCAACATGCAAAAAATTAGTCAAGCCATGCGTGGTTTTTTCCCAGTAGAAAGGTTTATGAATAAGCTGCCAAAGTGCTTTATAGGCCGCAATTGACATCATCAGCCAGTAAACCGGGACCGTCAGTGCCCAGGGTATGAGGTGATACAAGTGACGTTTGAAGACGCACAATGTTGACAGGTAGATCAACAGCCCGTTACCCAGCAACAGACTGAACAGACTGGCATACAGAATAATAGAGGGGAAAATGACATCCAGCACATGGGTCTGAGTATACAGCCAGCCGAAATATGTTAAATAAAGGAGGGGTGCCAACAGACAACTGAGAACAGCTCCGCCGATGAAAAACTGGAAACCCCAAAAACCAACATGCCCCAGTGATCGATACAAGCGCACAGGATGACGCATATGCACAAGGTACGTTTGCATATAACCCTTGATCCAGCGTGAACGCTGCCTGATCCAGTTACCAAACCGGTTAGTAGCCTCTTCATAGGTCGTCGAGTTGACCACACCCACATGGTAATTCAGCTGCGTCAGGCGGACACCCAGATCCGCATCTTCCGTGACATTATAGGGATCCCATGCGTTAACTTTTTTCAGAATCCGAAGTTTGAAATGGTTAGAGGTACCTCCCAGAGGTATGGGTATTTTCAGTGCCTCAAGTGCAGGCAGATAAAAATCAAACCAGAGGGAGTACTCCAGCGTGAACATCCGTGTGAGCCAGTTTTCATTGGCGTTAAAATAATTAAGGCGCGCCTGAATGACCGCCGTATTCTCCGGCGCTTTGCGAAAAGCGATAACCGCTTTCTTTAACTGGTCACGTTCAGGCTTGTCCTCGGCATCATAAATCGTCACCAGTTCGCCACGCGCGAAACTCAGTGCATAATTGCAGGCTTTGGGCTTGGTTTTCGGCAGCGAAACCGGAACACGAATAATCTCGAACATACTTTCCAGGTTAAGATTTTTGGCTGCGGCAATGGTTTCCTCGTCATCCTCTTCCAGTATCAGCTTGATATCCAGCTTTGACAGTGGATAGTCAATATTTCTCAGCGATTCGGTAATAATTGGCAATACGCTGGGCTCTTTGTACATGGGGACAAGAACCGTATAAAAAGGCAAGTCACGATCATTGATCGCACGAACTTCTTCATCCGTGACCTTGACATCAATTTTTGCATGGCTGCCGACCCATGCAAACAACATACGCAAACCGAAATTCAACAGCATAAAAAGGCTGATAAAAACATTCGCCAGAACCAGAGTGGCAATGGGCCAGAATGTAGTGGACACAATGACCACAGATAACAAACCAAATATCCAGAACAGTTGTGCGCGGGTAAAGACCTGTCCGGCGGAATTCACTGGCTGCTCTCGGGCAAGCTCATTCACGGCCCGGTCACTAAAATGATGATCTGCCTCGTTTTGCGCTGACCATATAATGTCAAACTTGGAGGTTATGACATAATCATACACACCATCACTATGCTCATCCATATACTCAAACACTGCGGGTGTCGGGTCGGCCACAGCAAACAGAATTCCTTCATCCATTTTACGCAAAGGCAACACAAGCAGTTCTGTGTAACGGGTAAGCTCGTCATTTTTCCATAACGTTTTATCCGGACGCTCTTTAAAAAGATCAACAAATGGTTTTTGATACTGAATGGCAAGCGTGAGATAAAAGTCCTGAGCACGCACCCATCCCTTGGAGAGCAGAATATCGCCCAGACGTGTACCCCATTTTTTTTGCAATTCAAGCGCAGTGTCCAGCTGCTTCTGTTGAAGTAATCCACGGGCAATCAATAACTCCCCAAGCGGAGCAGAATCGCTTAGCGTATCCTTCATAAAAATGGTTGAGCCATCCATAGATCTTATCGCCTCACACAGGCTTACGGTTATTGCTTTGCTGTTGACGCTGGCGTCTAAACAAATAAACAATACCCAGCACCAGAAGCAGCCATACAAAAGCCATAATCCAAAAACGATATTCACTGATGGTTGCCAGCCAGTGGCGGGTTGATGGGTAATGTACTCTAGCCAAAGTAGGCTCCGTACTATTCAGACTGAACAGCAAACCATTGCGATCCGCAAAAGCAACATCATCTTCATTGAGAAATAACCTGCGTACATCCGGGTAAGGGTCACTGTCACCGGAACGTAACCACAATCCGTGCTGACCATGACTGGTAACAAGCTGCGCAATGGCGATTCCCGATAACTCATTCACTTTCAACAAAGACTCGCCTTTTCTGTCCCTGACCTCAATAACACCCTGGTCAAAACGCACCGGTGCATCCAGTTCTGAAAACACAACATCGCCCAATGCAATAAACGGGCGTACAGGAGTCAGGGTATTGCCTGGTTTGACAAAAACAGCCTTACGCTCAGCAAAAGGTACCGGAAAGTTTGCGGTAAAAGCAGCGGTAAAGAGCAATGACTGTTCCGGGCTGTCGAGATAGGCCGAAGGCAGGTAAATATCAAATTGTTCGGCAAGATAGGCCGGAAGATCGACAAATCGTTCAGGTTTCGTGGTGTTTTGTTCAACAATCAAGGTGCTTTCTGGCAATAGTTGCACCGGGAATGTAGTCAGCCCCTGTTCAGAATTGTCACTGACTGACTCTGTATTCATAATTTGTATCCGCAAATTATTATACAATTGCTGATATCGATCAGGTAGTGAAATTTGAAGATGCTGTACACCATCACGGCCATCCAGGTGTTGTGCATGCACCATAATATCATTCAAATAGGCATATAAACTGAACGCTGCCTTATTGGACGGCGGCGGCACCATCAAATCCAAAAACAATACCGCCGGGCGTGTGCCGGCCGGCATCCTGAAAGGATCCAGTAACAGATTCCATTCCGTATTGGCCCAAATATAACGGGTTGATGTGTCCATACCAAAATCGGCAAGTCTTATCTCATGCATGCCATCATCCGAACCGGTAAATTTTTCACCGGAACCGGTTGTCAGCACTTTATACTGGTGTCCTGCCACCAGTTTTTGCCAGGTGGTATTCATCAATGCCGAAGCTGATATCTCAGCAGGCCGGGTAATAGAAATAACACTGCGCAACGGGCTGCTCAGCAACATAATCGTGTTGTCATCATCAAGGGTTTGCAACAGGCCCGGGGGTTCCTGCTTCGGCTGTGCTGACTGTAATTCCAGCAGCAACTGCTTCTTCAGGTTTGATCTGTCCCCGATGACGATATGACCAATTTCAGGATAATGCGTAATGACAACATTTTTTCCCTGGCGGTACAGATGGTCCATGATCCCCCAGACGGCATTAAATTCATCTTCGGAAAAGGGTCTGTCCGGTATTGTCAGAATCACCTTCCCGGGTAACAGTATCCAGGCATCACGCAGTGAGGCAATATCGTCCTGATAGCCAATGGTTAGTGTTGAATCTGCTTCAATATGCAGTAAAGCACCGCTGGTACGCGCATCCGGATGACGATCATTTGTGGTGAGCAAGGTGACTTTAATGGTGATATTCAGAGTACCCGGCTGTATTACATTGACAGGAATCTCGACCCTGAGATCACGGCGGTATTGCTCATCCGTCAACTGCACCTGCTTAAGTGGATGACCATTCGCCAGCAGCAGGATATTTGAACGCTGACCCAGTAACGATGAAGCGTTATAACGGAGGTGAATACTGGCAGAAGATACTTTTGTATCATGCGGAAGGGAGTAAGCCAGCTTTGCTTCATGGCCGATTTCAGTATTCGCGAAATGAATACCGTCTGCATACCCGAGTTCTTCCAGACTAATCGATACCTGCCCGCCCGGTTCGGCAATGCCGGTCACTATACTGACACCTGAGCCAAACCCTACAGATGGAAAAACAAAAAACAGAAATAAAATTGAAGCTGCACATTTAAGAAATTGTATTTTACAACAAGCAGGGTTCTGCCAACGCATATTATTAAAGTCCATTCAAATAATTCACCCCGCAGCAAGCTGTCTCGCCGCACTCGACGTGAAGCGGGGTATTACATTCATCAGCTCAAACACCTACACGGCAAGCTGATGAAACATCAACAAGAAGAAATGTTCGGAAATCATCGGGTTTGATTTTTTATACGGAAAACTACAGGGCATATACCCCTGAGCGGTCATTAAGAAGAAACAGAAATAACACAGTTAAAGGTTAATTCTATTCACCTGCATACGCTTTATATAGTTCTATAAAATAGCTTTTATATGAAACCAGTAATCATTCGCAAGCTTCGATGACGACACACCATGAGACTTACGCAAATATTACTCACTTTCCCAAAACTCTGAAATCGATAACACTCCCCTGAGGTCAGCATAACAGAATATAACGACGAATACACATTCCTATTCTTTAGTTTTTTATTTAAGTCTTTGCCAACTAATACTTTTTTGCAATTTGCAATTTGCACTCTATATCCAGTGATGTGATTTCC
The DNA here is from genome assembly GCA_021648485.1 of Gammaproteobacteria bacterium. Classification (GTDB taxonomy): domain Bacteria; phylum Pseudomonadota; class Gammaproteobacteria; order SZUA-152; family SZUA-152; genus SZUA-152. The sequence goes on along the minus strand of JAKISS010000021.1, from coordinate 33,969 downwards.
CGCCAATAGTTAGGAACAACAAAACTGTAGACACCTCGTAAATCAGTGGTATTCCACATTTCACCACTACTGCCACTAAAAAAATGCCAACCGTATAATTGCAACCTTTTATACTCGTGCAGCAATAACCGAGAGTGCTTTTTTTCGACGCCACCAACGCCTTAACCCAGTACGCGATAAGGTAAATTGATTACCATTGCAGGCGTAAAGGCTAAGTTCGTCAATCTCGTTTCGACGTAATGCGTTCAACAAAGGAAGCATCCATTCACGATTGAATGCTCGCACCCATTGCACCCAGCCCTCCATTTCTCCATTTTGCCAACAACGTAATAAATCATCCAGCACCAGTAAATGCTTGCCAGGTGAATGGGCCGCACTTAACCACGTTGCTGCATTTTCTGGCAACCCCTTACGTGCTGTATTTGCTATATTTGAAAGTGCAACCAACCCCTGACTCACAGGTTCATTGCTCCACACCTGACTCCATTGGCTATCCGTATTACCGGATGGTATCGCTGGCGTTTCGCCCCCACCCCAAAACCACAAACTGCTCACTGGCGGCTGCCCAGCGGTTTGTCTCCTCTGATTCACTGCACTGATATGCAAAACCATTTGCACTTCGTTCATCAGACGATGCCATTGTTTGCCATCCGCGCCACCGGGCAAGTATTCACCAATGGCCCGACCGCGCACTTGCGTTAAATCGTAAGTACGCAACCTCGGTGTATCAGACTGATGTAAATACCAGCGTGTGGGGGTAGCTGCTTCAATATGCCAACCATCCTGCGCAAATTGTGCATTCAGGTCAGCCACTAATAAATCAGCCTCCGCCTGAGACAAGGACAGACTTTCCGGCCCCATCAGCACCAGATGATCACGGTCCGGAATCAACTGCACCGGATCAGCCCGCAAGCACCAACCCGTTGCTGACTGTCCGGTGTCACCCATATAACCGACAGCTGCCACAGGCAAATCAACATCCGTTGGTATACGAACGTCAAAAAGCGCAAACAGCACTGCCTCAAAACTGGCACCTGAAAAACGGTGCTTTTGCGCGCGAGAAAAGAAACACTCCAGCTCAGGCAAACGCCCCACCTGAGCAAACACGGATTCACGCTCGGCAGGTGGCAAATCCAGCAAGCCCGGCAACACTAACGTGCAACGCCGTCCTGATGTGTTTTGCTCATGAGCCATGGGGTTCAGGTATTTTTCCGGTGCAAAAACATCGCATCACCGTAACTGAAAAAACGATACCGTTGTGCAATGGCATGTGCGTAGGCTGTTTTTATTTCCTCAAAACCGGCAAAGGCACTCACCAGCATTAATAACGTGGATTCCGGCAAATGAAAATTGGTGATCAGGGCATCCACCACACGAAATGTATAACCGGGAGTGATAAAAATATCCGTATCCCCCTGAAAAGGGACCAGTTCTCCTCCACGGGCCGCGCTTTCCAATGCGCGCACGCTGGTTGTACCCACCGCCACCACACGGCCACCACGGGCCTGTGTTTGTTGCACTGCGGCCACCGTGTCCGCTGACACCTCAATAGTTTCTTTATGCATGTGATGTTCGGCAATATTATCCACACGCACAGGCTGAAACGTACCGGCTCCTACATGCAATGTGATAAACGTCGATTCAACGCCCTGCTTCGCCAGCTCATCCAGCAAATTCTGGTTGAAGTGCAACCCCGCTGTCGGTGCCGCAACCGCTCCCTGTCGCTGGGCAAATACCGTTTGATAACGCTCACGGTCCTCGGATTCATCGGCGCGCTCGATGTACGGCGGCAATGGCATATGGCCATGACGCTCCAGTAGCGTCACCACCGATTCCGTACCTGCAAAACTCAGGCAAAAAAGTGCATCCTCACGTCCCGTTACCGTGGCCCGCACCTCGCCTTCCAGCAATAAGCTGCTGCCAGGTTTTGGGGATTTGCTGGCCCGCACATGGGCCAATACACGGTGCTCATCCAGCACCCGCTCCACCAGCACCTCTACTTTGCCACCCGTATCTTTCTGACCCAGCAGACGCGCCGGAATCACCCGGGTATTATTCATTACCAGCAAATCACCCGGCTGCAACAGCGCGCCAATTTGTGCAAACAAGGCATCCTCAACCACGTTATCCCGCAGCACCAGCAAACGGCTGGCCGTCCGCTCTGCGAGTGGATGCTGGGCGATCAAGTCAGGGGGCAGGTCAAAATGAAAATCACAACGGCGCATGGCGCGGGAGTGTAGCAAACTACCCCGTACAAAATCTCCCCCACCTGCAACTTGCCTGTGGCGCGCTAAACGCATATCATTGCGCCGTCTCAACAAGTGAGAATGCCGGGGTGGCGGAACTGGTAGACGCGCCGGATTCAAAATCCGGTTCCTTCACGGGAGTGCCGGTTCGATTCCGGCCCTCGGTACCATTCTCTTTGTTTGAAACGACTTGTTTGAAGCGATGGGGATTCACTGCTTCCAGAACAACGCATGCACAGACAACAGCACACCGGGTTGTGTACTCCCCGGCACGCTTCTTATTTTGCTTTGATGGTGCCTGTATCCTGACTGACGACCCTGTACCCCTCCAGCGCTTTTGGCAATGCTTTTTCAGTATCCGGATGCCTGCCATCCAAACCAATCCTGATGACCGTTTCTCCTTCATACAGACCGATACCCATCGAAACCACACCCGGCAGAGCCATTAATTCTGTCTGGTATTTTTCCTTTACCTGCTGAATGGTCATTTGCATATTGGTTTCCGCAATAGTCAACGTAACGGCAAAAAACAATAACAGAAAAAAGCCAACCTGCTTCAAAGACTCAGGTCCAGGGCAGAAAAAACATTTTCCATACGATTGATAATCGTTGTTGCATCACTCCCGGCGAACAGCAATCCCACCAGATTATTGTCATTGTCCAGCACCGCCGAACCACTGTCACCTCCCTGGCTCATGGGCCCAGCCATAATTTGATCAGTAAACCGGCCAACCTGTCCCCCGCCATACTGCACATTGACGGTGACATCCACTTGTTCGATAGTCCCCGTAGTGTATTCCGTAGTGCGACCGCTTTTTTGGATCGCCATACTCAATACCCCTGGTGTCGTCCCGGCAATAGCACCGATATCAAGAATGTCAGCGGAGATATCATTGTCATCAAACGGTTTGGCAATGGCGGCATCCACCAGATTATCTTCGACCTGAATCCTCACCGCTTGCAGACGGGTGCGACTCCCTGTGGAGGCCGCAAGCACATTCAGTATCGCGGCGAAACCGTTGCCAATTGGACAGTCACTGGGTAAACCAATACCGCCACTCAGGTTGATGGGAACAAACTCAAGCAGGTTCGCAATATGGTCATCCGGAAATTTACCACCATCAGCCGGGCCAGGTTGCAGAATAGCATCACCAATCCCGGCAGCATTGCTGTTAGCCAGCACATGATTATTTGAAAGAATCACCTGTTGACCGTTTTTTTTCACCATACAACCGAGTGTGCCAGCCGTAACATCACGGTGAGCGATACTGACTCCGCCGGGTGCCGGTCGATGGCGCTGGGTATGCGCATTAAGCGCCCGTATGCGACCGGTTTCAACAACGTCCGTTGTAATTCCGTCAATTTTTTTCGGAATAAGGTCTTTACTGTTGAGCTGTGCTCCGGGCAGTTTTTTCTCAACCGAGCAGATGATTGAAAGATTCAGACTTCTCTCTCCAGCACTGATTTTATAACCGATGCCGGTGGCCACTACATTTTGTTTTTTTAACAGATCATTACAAACACGCTGAAGTACTTTCCCAATGGACTTGATATCTTCGGCCATGCCTTATCTCCTGGGTAATATCGTCGATAATATTCCCCCCTTCCCCTTCAACGTAATCTGAACTCATGAAGTTTCTCATATTTCATAAATACTAAAATTAACCCCCGAATTCCGGCCTGCCTTTATTCGGGTTCCAATACCCCTTTTTTCGCCCATGAGAAATATGGATATTACCAAGCCATCGCTCATATTCAGGATTACATATCGCTAACCAGTTGTATTGACCCATCATCCGTCATCAACCCCTGCCCCGTGTCAGTAAGGAATGGAAATTAAATACGTTATATAAGTGGCGCTTTGATTTGATCCGTATTTGTTCGCTCTGATTGAGCAAAAGTGCAGGAATAGTTGTTCTATTTCGAGCTTTTGTGATTGAAGAACCGGCAAAGACGGGCTGAAGTAGAAATGCTAATTGTATAAGTTATTTAATTTCCATTCCTAACCTGTGCCGCGTGCCACAACAACGAGAGCCACTGGACAGTTATTACTGTGTCCGCTCCCTTAGCATCACGGCAACCAGCTTTCAATTAAATTACAGGCATCGGTTATACCATTTTCTTTTTTTATCTGCTGTTGAATAGATTCAGCTGTTTCTTTGTACCGTCTGGTTAACGTCTTTTTCTCCAAAATGCGCGCAATACTATCGGCTGATATCATTTTAGGGTGTATGGCTGCGCCCGCATTCCAAGACAGCACGCTGCGTGCATTAAAACATTGTTCAGTAGTATGAGGTTCCAACAGCAGAGGGCAACCATTCCGTAATGCTCTGGCAATGGTTCCTATACCACCATGAGTAATGAGTGCGGATGCCTGAGAGAAAATCCAGTCCTGGGGGGAAAAACTCAACAGCATGACATTTTCATGATTTATATCATCAGGAATATCGTATTCGTTAAGTTGAGGCCAACTCCCTTGAATCAATATGCGGCAGTTGAGTTTAGTGGCAGCACGAATATAAGCATCCAAAAAAGGCTGAATATTATTAACAGGTTGGCTGCTAAATGACAGGACAAGCGGTTTGGGGTCTACTGAGAAAAAATTTTTCAGTTTTTCTGATGGCTCCCAATCTAACTGTTCACAGTCATTCTCAAACAGGAATCCGGTCTGATGATTCAAATCACAGTGAGGAGGGAATGGATATAATGTGGGGCTTGCACAAAATATTAGTCGTTTGTAATTCCAATGAGCCTTCCAGTTTTCAAGCCCAATTCTCCGTCTTGCCTGGAGATAGGCATCGCTTTTCACTCTATGTTCACGACTCAAGTATGCCAGCCGCCACCAATTGTTTGGCTGATACAATAAGGCTGGTGTCAAAATGACCGGGACAAGTGGAACCCCCAGCTTTTCAGCAACAACAGCGGCACATACTTCCTGCTGAGGCCCGCATATAATTAATTCGGCATCTCCACAGAATTCAAGCAAACCAGAAATACATTGATCAAAATTGTACCAGGGTTGGCCGGGGTTTTCGGCCTGTGATTTCAGTTTTTTATGATCCGTTGACCAATGATCCCATAATATGGCTGAATCCTGCACACGCTTTGGGTTTACATCCAGATGACCAATAGGGATAGCTTCGAGACCCGCCGCGATAACCCGGGAATACATATATTCAGAAACAGCCATACAAATACGATGCCCCCGTTTTCGCAGGGCTCGGCCTAAGGAAATAAAAGGTACCTGGTCACCCGTCGTCCCATAGTTGGTGATTAAGATAGTTGCCATATGGCACGATTAAAATCGTTTTTTCCCGGCCAGTAATTCCAATTGAACCAAATTAATTTTCATTACCTCACAATCAATAACTTCAAGCTCATCCAGCGTGATTTCAGCCCGATCAATTTTTGTCACTGTTTTTCCAGTCCTTTTTTTTACATTTTCTAGTAAATATCCCGTATCGGGTAATATTTTAAAATGTAAAATTACCTGTAGTTGATTCTGGGCCACATATTTCAGATAGCTGTATAGATCCGATGATATTTCTTCATCCTCAACATTTTTTCGCAAACGATTCATTACCTCATCCAACTCGTACAGACGCAAAGTTGTTTTAATATCCAAGATTCGGTCTTCAAGCATTTTATTGAGCATTGCCGTTCCCGCCTCTTTGGTCATACTTGTATTACTCTGGCTGTGGTAACATTTTTTGTGAACCGCTAAATATTAGGTATTACACCGAAGCTCGTCTCGAAAAAACGGTGTCTAACGAAGACAGTTATCTAAGTAAAGACACCATTTTCCGGTTGTTATTCTGCTATTTTCAAGACAACTCTACCAACAGATCAAGAAAGTATATTTCCATCCGCATCAAGTTCGGCTTTAACACCTTCCAGACTCATAATTCTTAACTCAACCACATTACGATAACTACCTGTCATCGACAACTCCAGGACATGATCGCCCGCAGTAAGTGAGCCAAGGGGTACAGAGTCAGTGGTAACATTCATTGGCGACTCTCCATTTACAGATAAGCGGGCATATATTCGATAGCGACGTAAATTTCTGGCGTTTGGGAGTAAAAAGTTAACATCCTCATAACTGTCTTCGACACTAAAATGAATTCTGAGTTTCTCGCAGGTATTGGCATACCTGTAACGTGAGTTTGCAAGTGACATATAGCGAGGCATCGTTGGTTTGTTAACCGGGTCCGGGTCTTTCTGAATTGCATAATCAAACACGGATACCCAGTCTCCAACTGGCTGATGTTTCACTCGCCCAAATGATCCGATTTGCCAAATTTCTTCTGTTGTTGCGATATCATCCATTACAACCAATCTCCTTATTTTATTATTTTATCAACACATCCCATAATATAGCATGTGCAGAACAAACCTGAAATTTGAAAAACATTCCGGATACCATCACCAAAAATTACCCGGCCAAACAGCTTAACCTGATATTTTTTAATTTTCAATATCGAATATGAAAAACCCTTTTTTGCAACGCAATCATTAATAAACTAAAGGAATTATTAACATAATAAACTTTTCTGTCTACACTGTATTCATGCTGACAACGTTCAGGTTTTTGTGTGCAAATTGCGAAAAACAACTTGAGAATGAGCGCCCGATTTTTACTTAAATAATACATTTTAACAAAAAATTATCGTCTTATATTCAGGCCAACCAGAATAAAGAGCTTCATATTAATATCTTATCAGTTTGCGACGCAGTATCAGACTGCGGCAATAAATCGCAACTGACAAGAAAAAAATGGACAACCCACAAACAGGACATTCGTTTACGCCAGATTCAAAGGTCCATCCCCACAGTTGAAATATGGAACACACTAATTACCTAAAAAATCCTGCAAGTACTCGCACTCACTCAACACAAACTCTTGCCCCGTATAGCAAGATGGCACTTTTCGGCAATTACAATAAGGATGACGCTTAACGTTGTCATTCGCCCTGCGAGTCAATATCTCGCCTAAAGCGCCTAGCACGATCACTCGCAATGATTTAGATTATAAGCTACTGATAACAAGGTAAATGATATGGTTTTATCCACGTCAAAACCACGCGCTTAAAAAGTGAATCCTTTCTGCTGCCTATAAAAGGCCATATCCGCGCCCGTTAAAGTGGACATATTTGATGGAAAATTGCACATCTAATTTTTCGCGCCCTCTGCATTTTCCCAACCTTGCTGCGCACGTTTTTAGCTCGAAGACACAGGTGCAGGAATGTATTGAATATCGCAGGCCTCTTGCCTCCATCCCTCTCATACATGCCCAATACAGATGCATACCCACCGCCGCCCTGTTAACATGCGACAAGAACTCATTCGTATCATTTTGTGCAAAAATCTGTTGTACCCGGGCTGATTTTTGCCCGCAAAACCTGGGAGACACCATGGAAGAGAATATCCAATCCACCCTGCAAGAAAATCGTCTGTTTGCACCCTCTGCTGAATTTTCCAGTAAGGCTCGCATTAAAAACCGCGCTGAACTGGACACCTTGCGCGCCAAAGCCGATGCCGATCACGAAGGTTTTTGGGCTGAATTGGCACGCACTGAGCTGGATTGGCAAACACCCTTCACCTCCGTATTGGACGAAAGTAACGCGCCTCATTACCAGTGGTTCAATGATGGCACGCTTAATGTGTCGTACAATTGCCTGGATCGTCATCTGGCCGAGCGTGGCGACAAAACCGCCATCGTATTTGAAGGGGAAAAAGGCGACACCCGGCACATCAGCTACTCTGAGTTACACAGTGATGTCTGCCAATTCGCCAATGGTCTGAAATCACTGGGCGTTGGTCTTGGCGACCGGGTGATTCTGTACATGCCCATGACCCCCGAAGCCGTGGTGGCCATGCAGGCCTGTGCCCGCATCGGTGCTACACATTCTGTAGTATTCGGTGGCTTCTCGGCAGAATCATTGAAAGACCGTATCGAAAACGCGGGCGCAAAAATTGTTATTACCGCCGATGGTGCCCATCGGGGCGGCAAAATTGTCGCGTTGAAGTCCGCAACGGATGAAGCACTCAACAGCGGATGTGCCAGTATTGAAAAAGTCATCGTACTGAAACGCACCGGTCATGACATCAACTTCACTGACTCCCGTGATATCTGGTGGCATGAGCTTGTTGAAGGACAGGAATCCACCTGCGAACCAGAGTGGGTGGGCAGCGAGCATCCTCTGTTTCTGCTTTACACCTCCGGCTCCACCGGCAAACCCAAAGGCGTCCAACACTCCTCCGCTGGCTACCTGCTCAACGCCATTACCAGCATGAAATGGGTATTCGATATTAACGATACCGATATTTTCTGGTGTACCGCCGATGTGGGCTGGATCACCGGCCATACTTATGTGGCCTTCGGTCCCCTGGCCGCAGGTGCTACCATGCTGATGTATGAAGGCGCGCCCACAGTGCCGGATGCCGGGCGTTTCTGGAAAATCTGCGACAATCACAACGTCACGATTTTTTACACGGCCCCCACCGCCATCCGCGCCCTGATGAAGGCAGGAGATGATTTTCCGAATCAATATGACCTGAGCAGTATCCGCCTGCTGGGTACCGTGGGTGAGCCCATCAACCCCGAAGCCTGGATGTGGTACCACAAAATTATCGGTGGTGAACGCTGCCCCATCGTTGATACCTGGTGGCAGACTGAAACCGGCGCACACATGCTCGCGCCCGTGCCCGGTGCCATAGCCACCAAACCCGGCTCCTGCACTCTGCCACTGCCCGGCATCGCCGCAGACATTGTGGATGCCGAAGGCAACTCCATCACTGAACCCAATCAAGGGGGTGTGCTGGTTATCCGCAAACCCTGGCCCTCCATGATTCGCACCGTATGGGGTGATGACCAGCGTTATTACGATACCTACTGGAAAATGTTCGATGGCAAACTGTATGTCGCCGGTGACAATGCCCGCCGTGATGAAGACGGTTATTTCTGGATCATGGGCCGCATCGACGACGTGCTCAACGTTTCCGGCCATCGTCTCGGCACCATGGAAGTGGAGTCCGCGCTGGTGGCCCACCCTAAAGTTGCCGAGGCGGCCGTGGTTAGCCGTCCCCATGACGTGAAAGGTGAAAGCATTTTTGCCTTCGTGGTATTGCGGGGTGAACGCCCGGCAGACGGCATCGATAAAGCACTGACCGCCGAACTGCGCGATTGGGTTGCCAAACAGATTGGCCCCATTGCCAAACCTGATGACATGCGTTTTTCTGACAACCTGCCCAAAACCCGTTCCGGAAAAATCATGCGCCGTCTATTACGCACCATCGCCGCCGGTGAGGAAATCACTCAGGATACCTCCACCCTGGAAAATGAAGCCATCATACTTCAGCTACAGGGTAAGGCCTGAGTTATAAAACCTCAGCGTAAACGAAAAATATTCCGCCAATTTGGAGCATAGCCGTCAGGCTAAGCCGGGTAGGGTGGAACAAGCGTAGCGGTTCCACCAAACGGAAAAGGGACATCAAGATTCGATCAGTTATCGATGTCCACCGTGAGCCGCCATTTGCCAGTAAGCTGTTATTGCATGAAGGCTTTTTCTCCTGTTTCAGACGGTCAGGTTGTTTTTGTCAGAGATGGTGGGCACAGAGGCTATTTGTTGTTTCTAAATAGTCCATTGGTGGAACCGCTGCGCTTGTTCCACCCTACCGTTTTACTTTGTATTGAAAGAAGCGAAACAAAAAATCGGTAATACTCCAGTTTCACTCTCTTTCCGGGCAGGGCTTAGCCTGACGGCTATGCAATAAATTTACCGTATCGAGGTGTGTAGCAATATTGCGGAAGATGAAATACTTTAGAGTGCAAAGGATAAATGTAGAGAATAACGGAAAAATACATCTTTGCGTTCGCCGCGCCTTTGCGTTAGATTTTGCGATGTTATAGCCCGGCAGCCAATCAAACATCACTCACACACCGAAACCCCACATCTTCACTTTCCATTTCGGGTTCCGCGAACTGTCGTGTTGCGCCACGGAAAAAATAGCTGAGGGCAAAATGCCCGCCACCACCACCGCCACGTATAACCCGATTTTGTTTACCAAAGGCTTCCCGTTGGTGATCTGACCCTGCATAAGGCTCATACCAGTCAGCTACCCATTCCCAGACATTACCGGACATATCAAACACCCCGTAAGGCGATTTGTTTTTGGGATTGCTGCCCACCGGAACCAGGTCGGCATCCTGTTTAGTTTCATTACCGGCATTAACAATATCAGAATCCCACGAATCCCCCCAGGGATACTCCAGCCCTTCTGAACCGCGCGCCGCTTTTTCCCATTCGGCTTCACTGGGCAAACGTGCATTGCGCCATGTGCAAAATTCTTTGGCCGCAAACCAGTTAACGCCAGTCACCGGATAATTATCCTGCTCTTGTTGTTTTTTCAACATAACAATGATCAATGCCTCTTTATCCATTTTTTTTGTATCAGCTTCAATCGCAAAAACATCCATTACCATTTTATGCAATCTTTCAATATCCAGTGCATTCAGTTGATTTTCACTGATGGCGTAACCACTGCTTACCCATGCATAAGGCAACATACGGTTAGTGCTTAACATATAATTCTTGAACTGTTTGTTGGTGACTTCGTAAGTATCCATCCTGAAAGCATCCAGGTGTATTTTGCTCTGTGGATGTTCATCAACAAACAACGGTGCAGGAAAACCATATTTCTGGCGCATAACGGGATCATCGTCACGATTACTGCCGCGAATAAACTCACCCGCAGGAACCAGCACCTGCGGTATATGTAAAGACGCTGACAATTTGACAGAATCAGCCGTATTTTTTTCACATGCAACAAGTAACAACGGCATCAAACCCATCAGTAAATAATATTTACGCACCCTTACCATTCCTTTATATCGTTAATATGAGTCAAGCACGAAAAACACGCTGCTTTTAAAAACACCTTTTACTCTGCGCTCTTCGCACACCGAAAACCAAAGCTGTCATTTTTCACTTTCTTGGCAAAAAAAGAACGATTAAAGACCGGCGCGGAAATACCGCATTTGTAAAATGAACAATCAAACCATGAACCACCTTTCAGGGTTTTGTAGCGTTCACCATAACTTTCAGCCGCTGTCGTATTCCCTGGATAAGCCTTGTACCAGGACGCTGTCCATTCCCAGACATTACCCGTCATATCATAAACCCCATAGGGACTCTTGCCCGCCTCAAACGCACCCACCGGGGTGGTGTCGCCAAACACACCAATTTCCTGCCAGCGCACTGGCGTATTAGCCTTAGCTGTATCAAACTCATCACCCCAGGGAAACATGCGCCCATCGGTGCCACGCGCTGCTTTTTCCCACTCAGCATCTGTGGGCAGGCGTTTTCCCGCCCAATGACAATAGGCTTCAGCATTTTTCCAGCTCACATAAACCACAGGATGATCTGCCTTGCCCGGCGGAAACGTGCGATTGCGCCAGTGCTCTGGCGAACGCCCCCGTGTAGCATCATTGAATTTTTTATACTGTAAATTCGTGACTTCAAATTGATCGATATAAAAAGCAGGCAGATCCACAATATGCTCCGGCCCTTCATCGGGCAGACGATCATTGGTACCCATAATAAATTCGCCCGCAGGAATCAATATCATTTTGTTAAGTGCATCCCCCAAACGTGATCGCTGCGCATACAGTGGATACCGCATACCATAATCCGCTTTACGATTGGGTACCACAGCGCGTTTAGGTATGTCCAGTTGTGTCGATGACTCGCGTACACTTTGTTGATGTTTGGCCGGTGCTTTGTCTGGCGTTGCCGTTTCGTGACAACTCTGACATTTACCCAGGCTTACTGTGAGTATCTGTTGCAACTCGGCTTTATCGTCATGACAACGGATACATTGCTGTTGTGAATGCACATATTTTTCGGCAGGCGGCTGCGACTCTTCCGCAACCGTCATTGAAGAAAAAATCAGTGTGATAAAAGCAGGAAAAAAGAACAGAGGAGGCATAACGAATAATTCAAATGTGTCCTGAAAAATATGCCAATGGTACCACAGGCCAGCAATCAGCCTGAGGGCAGCCAGCGCAGACACACACCCTCTTCACCCGGCTGCGTCGCAGCCTCATGCGCCACCCACTGACCGGCCACCGCCAGCAGTTGTCCATCAGCATAAAGCAAGGGAATACGCTCACGCAGCCATGGCGGAATACCAGCCTCCTGAAACAGTTTTTTCAGAGCATGATGGCCAGTGCGACCAACCGGGCGCAGTTTTTCTCCCCCCCGGCGAAAACGAATAGCGAGAGGTTGACCTTCCAATGCCCACAGTGCGATCCCCTGCCCTGTCACAGATTCACCATGCAGTCTGCCCAAACCCGGAATCGATAACATCTCCTGTCCATTCCAGGAGAAAGACAACGTGGCATCGTGCGGCGATAATGGAACATCTATAAACAACGCATCCCGATAGCGCCGCACCTCTCCACCTGCCCAGCTCACCACCGGCTCACGGTCTTCCGAGGCACCAATCACTTCATTCCAAACACACTGCAACTGCGCGGCTGACGGTGTTGGCAGACCTCGGTCACGACAACACTGATGTAACAGGTTACGCGCCCGCACCTCCCCCAATGCCCGCAACCCCGTCACTGAAAATACCCCATCATTGCCTGCTGCCTGTTGTAAATCGTCCGCAGCAACACTCACCAGCAACCCGGCTGCTTCCGCACACAAACTGGCCGAGCGCGATAACGTCGTTGCCATTCCGGGAAAACGTGACTTAAGCTTCGGCATGATTTCGTGCCGTAAAAAATTACGGTCGAAACGTGTATCACTGTTGCTCCCATCCTCGATCCATGACGACTGTTTGTTTTGCACAACAATCTGCTGCGCGTATTCATGTAACTCATCCCGTGAAAAATTCAACAGGGGTCGCGCATGCCAGCCTTCAGCAAAATCGGAATAACCCGGCATGGCCGCCAGACCCCGTGGTCCGGCACCGCGCAATAATTGAATCAGCAATGTTTCCGCCTGGTCATCCTGATGATGTGCCGTCAGCAAACAGTCCCCCGGCTGCATGAATTCACGAAAGGCCTGATAACGTACTGCACGCGCCACCGCTTCCGGGCTTTCACCGGCGTTGCTTTTGGCATCAACATTAATATTTGCAAAGGGTATATTCAATGCCTCACATTGACGTGCACAATGTGCTGCCCACTGCCCGGCCTTCTCGCTTAAACCATGGTTAATATGCAGAGCAATGCATTCGCAGCCTATCGGTCCTGCACGCATGGCAGCAATCACATGGAGTAAAACATGGGAATCCAGACCACCGCTGTAAGCAATAATGATGCGTTTTATTCTGGGGAAAAAAGGCAAAAATTTTAGGGAAAGGTTCAACATCAGGGGAATTATATCATTCTGGAACCGACCTTGACGAATGGCTTGTATATTACAATAGAAGTTATTGGCCTGAGTTTAGCCTGACAATACAGGTTTTCAAAAAAACCGGTAACTGTCAAATCAGGTTTGAACCACTACAGCTAACTATTTTCTCTCGCTCGATTCTCAAGAAGAAATACTCGAAGCTCCTGCTCTCCTCGCATAACATACAGAATATAGAGCATACTGTTTTCTACACGATAGAAAACCCGACAAGGCCCAACGATGACTTCTCGATAACGTGTTTTTCTCTCAAGTTCCGGAGGGCGACGGCCGGATTCAGGATGTTGCTCTAAACGCTCTACAGCTGAAAATACCTCCCGAACTAAATGTGCGGCTGCCTCAGGGTTATCTAATGCGATATACTCCGCCATTTCATTTAGGTCTGATAATGCCGGCTCTGCCCATATTACTTGAGCCACTTAGCCATTGCCTTTTTGGCTTCTTTTTGGGTCAGCATTCGTCCTTCTTGAATTGCACGCTCCCCTCGGGATAACCCCTCTAAAAGACGCATTCTGTTTTGCATTAACTCATAGTCGTCTACATCAACAAGGTACGCAGAAGGCTTGCCATGCTCGGTAATCAGGACAGGTTCTTTAGATTTATGCAAATCAGCCAATATTTTGGTTGCTTGCCGCTTTAAAGTGGTAACAAGTTCGATCCTCATAAAGTGATACTATACTATCACTTTATGTTTATCAAGATAGAATGGATGGTTAACGTCAGCCTCTTTCAATAACGTTTCAAATATACGCTGCCAGTGTTTGAGCAACAATTGTAGCGAGTAGAGTCGTATGCCAGCTCCCCAAGTCTTTCGGAAAGTGTGCCACAGTACGGCCTCCAGCTACCTCGACGTTTTATTTTCTAACACAACGAGCATTTTAAAGCTCAAAACGCGCACCGGCACTCAGGTAATAATCTTCATACTTGTCTCTGCCCAATGTGGTTGCAGCTTGTATGAAAACCATATTTCCGTTTGGAAGTACCGCTGACAGCCCCAATCCCAGGCCAAAATAATCCCGGTCGGGATTGTCTGTTTTAAATTGAAAAGTGGTACCGAACCGGTCATTGATAAACTGGCCTTTAATACGTATCGCATCCCCTTTGAACTGATGCTGCCATCCCATATTAAATTGCGGTACCAGCACTCCCCAGCGAGTACTGTGCGCATAGCTCATTTGCAAACCCAGGCTACTGACTAACGAATCGGATTGCTGCTCCTCAATGGACAGGTTTAATCCTCCGGCCCCCGTTTCATCGTAAGCGCCAATGGTGGAGCTGGCGTAATCAAGCCGCCCTTCCGCGCTGGCCAGCCATCCCTGTTTGGCATAGAACTCATGACCGGCACCAATGCTCAGCGCCAGCAAGCGGCCATCGGGTTTGCTTTTCGCTTGAGCATCAACGGCATTGTTATTCAATACAAAGCGGATGTTGCGTGTCGAATCATAACGATGGCGGTTATACGACAGGATGCCATCAAGATAGGTTTTTTGAGAAATATAGTAGGTGGCATAACCCGCAAAATTAATACCTGCAACATCCATGTTGCCCGCGTTATTGTTTATATCCACATCACTGCTGGCAAATCCCATGGCACCCCCCGCAACCAACGCCTCACTAAGGCGATAATCCGCACCCAGGGTCATGCCCAGGGTTTGCAGGGTAAAACCATCTTCCTGCGATGTTTCATCCCGTTTTACGCGACCAAATACACCACTGACAAACACTCCCCAAGGACTGGCGATTGATTCACCCGCACTGCCACCTGTACCAAATGCATCGTTAAACAACTCGCCCGGAATACTGGCACCCTGCTGTGTCTGCAACGACAAACCGGCCAGCGACAGCCCTGCGGATCCCCGTCTCAAGGCAGACAAACGACCGCCGATGTTGCTCATCTGGCGTTCAGACAAGCTCCTTCCGGCACGAATCTGTGCGGCAACCTCCTCCGGTGCAATTTGTCGCAGCGCAGCAAGCACCTCCGCTGTTAATCCCTGGGCCGATGCGGCCAGCAGATCATTGCAACGGGCCAGCAATTCACGCTCTGCGTCATTGAGCAGGCTGACATCAACATCCTGCAAGCCCGGACAGCTGACATCCAGCACGTCACCCAGCGCTGCGCCAGGTGTTTCCTTCCGGGCGACCACTGCCGAAATTTCATTGTCGGTTTCTGCTACGGTGACCGTAATTGTTGCACTGGCTGGCAAATCCGGGTTTGCTGTGTCGTTCACCTGATAAGTGAATCGAACAATACCCTTAAAATTGACAGAGGGGGTGAACAATATGCCAAGTGCCTCTGTAATGCTGACAACCCCCCGGGTTTCATCAGGGGGTTCAGGAATAGAAACGCTGAGCACACCGTCACCACCGGTTATTGCATTCGACAAATCGATATCCAGCGGCACACCCTGCGGTGTATTAACGCTGACATTGCCTGCGGTGGGCGGTACCGCAAATGCGCAAGCAGAATAAACACTCAAAAACAGTGTCAGTGAATAATAAATGTAATGAGTTTTTATTGTAATGTGCATGAATTATTCCTGTTATTCGCACGCATGAGTGTGCCGAAATTTATTTATCGCTGATATGACAGGTCTACCCGATACCCGGTTACTGTTCCCCGTTAAACTCAGGCACACGGGCGACGGCACTCACCTGGCGAGCCGGGCTTTCCTTTCCGTCTGAAGAAACGGCTTTGATAAGATAAAAATAGGTACTGCCATTATTTAATGGCTCATGCACATAGAGGTTGGATGCAGAACGACTGCTTATCTTGATAACATTGCTTGATGATGGCACGACATCATCATTTTCAGCCCAATAAATGTTATAGCTCACTGCGCCACTCACGCCGTTCCACATTAAGGTCACTTGGGCATCACCCCCAATAGCATGAGCCATCGGAACCACTAACGGCGGGCGGTTACTGGCTTTCGCGGCCAATTCGAAAGCACCAATATCACACTCAACCACGGTATCGCCATTGCCGTCTGCCGGACGTAAATTGCCACGCTGATCGGTACCGGAGCAATATTCACTGCCACCGGCATCGACGGCCTGACTGTCGTCCAGTAAAGGATAATAACCACCGCCCGGTGTACCGTTATCAACAAATACACCCAGACCGGCATCGCCCGTCAAATCACTCTCTTCCAGAGCCAGGAAAGAATCACAGTCGGTGATGCTATCGCCAATCAGGTTATTTCCAAGCGAAACAAACGACGAAGCGGTACCTGGACTTGATCGACCAACAATGATCGCAGAACAATCGGATATGGCATTGTTTGCATTCACGTTACCTGCAACCAAAGTATTGGCCATTTCCAAAGTCGCGCCAAAACTGGCGGACTGATTTTCTTCATTTTTATTGCCGCTGACCGTGCTGTTGATCAAGCTCAGCTTACCTAATGCCCCCGCCGCAACCGCGCCTGACCGGGTCTGATTATTGGCAATAGTTGAATTCGTTATGACGACCGTAGCATTCCACTCACTTAGCACGGAGCCCGCAGTGTTATCGATGAGCGTTGACTGATGAATAAACGTCACACCATACTGGGTATGAATAACGCCAAAGGCGTCTGAGCACACATCTTCGACCAGACCATTGGCAGATACTGTGCTGTTGTTAAGCGTTAACAAACCAAAATTTTCAACCGCTGACCCCGATCCGTCTGCACAATTATCCGATAAAACACTGTTGTTGATGGTAAGAACAGGGCACCCGCCCCCTAGCGCGCCAAGACCGCCGTCACTTCCCCGGGCGCATTCAACAGCACCGCGATTGGCGATACCACCACCGTATTGCTCGCTTCTGTTACCGGTAATAATGCTGTTATCAATACGAAGTTCACCCGAACGGTGATGAATACCCCCCCCCAGTTCACGGCCTGCAAAACCATTACGGACGGAGATATTGGCAATGTGACCCGTGCCTGCTGAAAGATCCAGTGCTCTATCCAGATTATTGGCATCAATAATCGTTGTTGCTGCATCGTCACCCAACAATATAAAGTCATCGGAAATATCAAGATCGCCGGTTAACCCCTCCTGCTCCCCTGCTCCGGGAATACTCAAAATATAGGTTCCCGGAGGCACAATAATTGTTTCTTTTCCCGCAGTGGTATTGGCAGCGATAATGGCTTCTCGTAAAGAGCAGTCTGCATCGCAACTGCCATCGGCGGTATCTTCTGTTTTTGTTACGGTATAATCCCGGGGGATTGCGCGCACTTCCATGCCGTCGCTTTCTTCACCATTATAATGTGCTGTCACAACATAATAATAAGTATTACCATTAATTAAATTATCATGCGTATAAGTATTGAACTCATCATTCATATCGACAGAGATAACATTATCGAATAACAGGGCAGCGCCTGCATTCCCGGCCCGGTCTTTCTCAGCCCAATAAACAATATAACCATCTGCACCGGTGACACCATTCCAGGTCAGGATGACCTGTTGCTTACCTCCACGGGCGCTGACCTCTGGCATATCAGGTGGCACATTTAATTCTATTTCCGGCGAGGATGGCACACCTTCAACATTGTTGATAAGCGTACTCACCACAAAATAATAACGGGTGGCCGGTAGAATATTCTGGAGTATATAGCCCGGACTGGTCACCGATACACTCTCAGCGACAGCAATATCTATCGGTGATTCTGTGGACCAGTAAACAGTGTAACTGGCATTATCCACTGGAGCCCAGTCAAGCTCGATCTGATCTGAATTTAACGTTGCGTTGATATTGCCCGGCGGCGCAGGTGGCTCCTGTATGGACATTGGTACTGCTGTGGCCAATCCTGGCAGACTCTCGCCGCCCTTGTTCACGGCAAGGATGAGATAATGATAAGCTTCGCCATTGTTTAAGCCATCGTGATTGATGGTTAAAGGATCGGTGGCCGCTATTTCAAAGCGACGGGAATCATCCTGCACAACGGGCAAGGTGATTGACCAGTAAAGCCGATAAGCATCCGCACCGATAACAGCATCCCAGCTCAGCGTAACGCTGGCATCACCAGCTTCGGCGGTTAATGCAGGAGTATCCGGTGACAACGTAACGGAGAAAACCGTACCCGGCACACTTTCTGTATCTGCGTTTGCGGAAGCAATAACATAATGGTAGTCCCGTCCATTATCCAGATTTTCGTGAACAAACGCAGCACCCGTCAATTCAATGCGGTTAGCACTTGCCGACTCAAGCGGTAATGTATTCGACCAGTACAACACATAAGATTCCGCGTTGTCGGCAGCCTGCCAGCTTAACTCTATTTGCCGACCTATCACTACAGCCTCAACTTCTGCGGGTGGGAGCAGCTCAGATTCTACTGACAGCGCCTGCGGTTTAACGCCTATCCGGGTACTGGGTTTTCCTTCCAGGCCATCAACGTTAACCGCTCTAACGGTATAATAATAAGTGATGCCCAGTGTATTACCGGTATGTTGAAAAGGGGGCGTGACACGACTAATGACCTGAGTCCTCTGGTTAGCCGTAAACCAGTAAATATTATAATGATCAACATCAGCAGCAGCCGCTGACCAGTCAAGCGCAATGACACCTTCGCCCACATACTTTCCCGTCACGGACACCGGGGCTGCGGGTGCTTCCGATAAAATATTGACCGTCGTTGTAGAAACAGAAATGCCGTTAAACGATGCACTGACGGACACTGACCCTCTTGCCTTCGCGGTTGCAAGCCCTCTGGCTTCCGGCATATCACTAAAACGTAATAACGTCGGGTCAGATGATGTCCACTCCGTCACTGTGGTGATATCAGCGCTGCTCATATCAGCAAACGTCGCCACGGCTTTAAATTGAACCGGAGCCCCTTGCTGCAAGGTGAGAACAGCCGGTGTCAGCTCGATACCGGTTAAGCGCGCCTCTCCCGAAATAACAAATACGTCAACGTCCGCACGGTCACTGGCAGAGGACAGATCACTCACTTCATAACTAAAACGTACGGTGCCCACAAAATTTTCAGGTGGGGAAAAATCGACAGTACCGTCACCATTATTGACCACCTCACCCCTGTCGGGCTGTGTAATACTGCTAATGCGCAAACTGTCAGCCGTGTCGAATTCCACGTCATTGAAGAGCACCGGAATAGTCACTTTTTCACCATCGATACTGACAATGACATCATCACCCGCCAGAGGGGCATCATTGACCGGCATCACCTCAAAGGTGATAGTGCCTTGCGTATTATCCGACAATGTAAAACCAACGACATCACGACCGTTAAAGTGCTTTTCCGGCACATATAAATATCGGCCAACACCTGCGCTGGTGATTTCCCCGTTCGCAGGCTGCTCAAGTGTCGCCAAAAACAACTCGGAAGTAACAGGAATAACATCAAAGCTAACGCTTTCATCTTCCAGTGTTTGAAAAACAGGATTCAAATCAATGCTTGTCGAAACGGCATTATCACTACTCTCACATCCTGAAAACAAAAGAACACATAAACTTGCAAACGTAAAATAGTATGACAATTTCATAACAACTGACCGAATTGGTTTTTTTAGTGGAAATCGTTACGCATGTTCCCTGCTACTTGCCAATGAAATAACGACAAGTGTCTTCCTTATTTTTTATGGCGAGCAGGCAGATATAGAACAACATCACAATTTTTTATAATTATCGAGCAATGATACATCACTTCACACACGACAATTAAAGAGCCTCCTAGAAAAGCTCTCCTGTTTATAACAGAAAAAGTCACATAATTCTGTGTGAAAACACCAGGAAAACGGCTGGAACAACCCGGGTATAACATTGTACCACCTGTTTCAGTTATATCCATTGCCTTCACCTGGCATACTTTATAAACACCATATCGAAAAGAACACTGGACGAGATGTGTCAGGCATCTACTGAAAACAGAACGCCTGCGCCGGAATATTTCCTGTGAACAGCTTTCATTACTATTAACCAAAGAAGGAATACCGGATGCCACACAGTATAATCTGAAAAAAAATCAACCACATTCGGATACTAAGGTAATCGATTGTGAGAGCCTGTAAATATTTCTGATACCAGGGTATAACCAATAAAACCGTAGGGTGGAACAAGCGCAGCGGTTCCACCAACAAGCTATCACTATTAAGAAACAAATCGCCCCTGTGCTCACAACCACTGACAAAAAATCAAAACTCTGCAATAACCACTCAAGGTGAGCGTCGATAGCGGATTGAACCTGGAATATATCCCTTTCCCCTTTGGTGGAACCGCTACGCTTGTTCCACCCTACCCGGATTTCTCATATTTCCGGATGTGGTAGCACCTCTTTTATTGACGCTCAATCAAATGTGAATCAAGTGTTAAAAACACAGTACTTTTAAAAAAACCAGCAGGCATTTCCCACCTCTGGATTCCGGCTAAAAACATACCGGAATAACAGTATTTCAGTCACTAAAATACTGGCAGAGTGATTTAGTCTGTCATTCATATTCAGGATGCCGCCATAATCCTGAATTAATCCGTGACACACACTTGACCTGGAGTTAACTCCAGGATGTATTCTGTGCCCAACATCACAGGAGAAACCTCATGAAATTTGTCAATTGGCCACTTTGGGGGATAAGTGTGTTGCTGGCCATACACAGTAACAGCGCACTTGCCCACGACCCCGTATTCGGCATTGGTCCACATGTATTATTCAAGAACGGCATGGAGGCCGCTCTTGAGGTAGACCGCAAAAAGGCCGGTGAGGAAACCAAGTCTGGAGTGGGACTGGAGATGACTTACGGTATTACTGGCGAATGGGCTGCGGGTATTAAGGTGCCCTACTCATTTAGGGATAACGGTATAGACTCTTCCAGTGGTCAGACGGATATCCAGGCATTTACCAAGTATCGTTTCTGGCGTGAAGACTCACTGGGGCTACAGAAATCTGCCGCCGTCATGTTAGCTCTCAATGGCGAAAATGCTGATGAAAAAACCAATCCTGCTTTGGGCAATGGCGCGACTGATATTATCACCGGAATCACCTGGGGCTACGAAAGCATTAAATGGTACCGCTGGGCCAGTACACGTTATGCACTACCCGGCAAAAACACTGCCGGTTTTCAAATGGGTAATAAGTGGAAAATAGATTTTGTGGGTGGCTGGCGTCCCATCCCGCCGGAATACAAAAAAACGGATACCGTATGGCTGCTGGAACTTAATGGTGAAATTGTTGACAAGGCAAAATTGAACGGCAAGACACAGGCCAACAGCGGAGGCACAGAATGGTTTGTGTCCCCCGGAATTTTCTGGACCCTTCGCAATTTCGCCATTAAATCCGGCATCCAGATTCCTGTGTCCAGTGACTTGAATGGTATACAGAACAAATCTGATTATCGTT
The DNA here is from genome assembly GCA_021648485.1 of Gammaproteobacteria bacterium. Classification (GTDB taxonomy): domain Bacteria; phylum Pseudomonadota; class Gammaproteobacteria; order SZUA-152; family SZUA-152; genus SZUA-152. The sequence goes on along the minus strand of JAKISS010000021.1, from coordinate 11,961 downwards.
TTAAAGCCACATTTGAATGGCATCTCTGATACATAATGGTTATTAACACCTCCTATAAATATTTCCAGGAGTAAACAACATGAAATTTTCACTCACCAAGACACTTTTGTTTTTTACGGCAATTACCCTGCTATGGAGCAGTTCAGGTTTTTCCGCAGGCACTCAATACAATATGCGTGTCGATGGCCTTGCCTGTCCTTTCTGTGCATACGGTATCGAAAAGAAATTCACCAAAACTGAAGGTGTCGATTCTGTGGATATTGATTTACAAAAAGGCTTGGTCATTGTAAAAACCCGTGAAGGAAAAACCTTCAAGGAAGAAAAGCTGAAAGAAATCATTAATGATTCCGGCTTCACCATGAAAAGCGTGACCGAGAAAAATTTATGAAAAAGGTACTGAAAACCATTCAATGGTTACTTTTTATCGTGTTTATTATTATGGGTGCTATTTATTTTTTCTGGATGCCTTCAACACAAGAGCCTGCATACGTTCTGGAAAAAACCTGGGGGGGAAAAGGTCATGCAGCAGGACAGTTTAATGAACCCACAGGCATCACGGTAAAAGATAGTGAAGTATTTGTCAGTGATGGTCGCAATCACCGTATTCAGGTATTTGACCTCAATGGTACGATGCTGCGTCAGTTTGGCATGGATGATCTTGAACGCCCCATGAATCTCACCATTGCAAAAGATGAGCTTTATGTGGCGGATTATTTTGCAGATCAAATCAAGGTTTTTTCACTGCAAGGCGATTATCGGCGCAGCATCGGCAAACCGGGCACCGGGCCGGGAGAATTCAGCATTCCTGGTGGTATTGCTGTGGCTGAAAACGGTGATCTTTATGTGCCGGGTTTCACCACACAACGGATCCAGCAATTACGTGCCGATGGCAGCTTCGTGCGCCAATGGGGTATTACCGGCAAGGCAGGTACCTTTAGCGAAAAATTGCGTTATCCCACCGATGTCGCCCTGTCAAAAGATGGCACACTGTTTATTGCCGATGGTTATAATGACCGGGTACTGGCCATTGGCTCTGATGGACAATTGCTGAATAAATGGGGCGGCCCTTTTGCGATAAATATTTTTGGCCCATTCAATGGCTGGTTTGCCACTATTACCGGCATATCTGTTGGGCCTGGCGGCCATGTGTTTGTCGCTGACTTTTATAATGACCGGGTGCAGAAATTCACCCGGGACGGTGTATTTCTGAATGCCTTCGGCATCAAAAGCACCGGACCAACACACACCAGCATTGCCGTAGCAGAAGCTGACGATGGCAGTGTATTCGTGGCAGACTATGCGAACCATCAGATACAAAAATGGCATCCTGGAAAATAAACTTACATGCCCGATAACACCATTATTACTATCGAAATATTCTCCGCACCCGGCTGCAATAAATGTAGCAAGGCATTTCAATGGGTGAAAGCCGTATTAAAGAAACTGGATGATAAATCCATAAATCTTCGTCGGGTTAATGTTGTGGACGAATTGGATTATGCGGTTGAATTGGGTATTCGCGCGACACCCAGCATCGTTATTAACGGCGTATTAACGTTTACGACAATGCCTGACATAGAGGCATTACACAATGCGATTCTTGCGCAGCGAACACCAATAAACCAGGAGCAATCATGAGCGACTACCGTATCGGAGACATCGGCAAACAGCTTGGGCTCACCGCTGACACTTTGCGTTATTATGAAAAAATCGGCCTGTTAAAAAATATCAGTCGCACGGCATCAGGAATCCGTATTTACAACGATAAAGATATATCGTGCCTCAAATTCATTCAGCGCGCGCAAAAAATGAATTTTACCCTGGCAGAAATAAAAGGCCTGTTGCAAATGCGCGAAGACCCGCAACACGCACGCACAGAAGTACGCGAGTTGAGTCATCGTAAATTGGCAGAAATTGAAACCTATTTACAAGACCTGACCACTCTGCGTAACGAACTCACGCTGTTGGTGAACCTGTGTACGGGCAGTGAAGAAGGTTGCCCCATTATTGAGGGTATAGAAAAAGGTCAGGAAATCTGACCTGCTGTTATTGTTTTTCGCTAAAAAAACAGTCTCCTTTCCGTGAAAAATATCGTCAATAATTTGCGCTAACACCCTCTAAGCCACCCTGTATTCATACGATACTGTCTGGGTATAAAAAATGAAAATATAATGCGACGACGCAAAGGATTAAAGGATAACAACAAGTAAAAGAAATAAAGCTTTGGGTTGCCGGGAAAGATAAAGAAGGCCAAACAAAGAAATATGCTGTTAATGACAACGCTGACTTCGACATACCAAAAAAAGTTTCATAAAACTAACCCCTTGGCACTATTGGTGAGCAAGCAAAAGATGGCAGTCGGTCACTAAGTGGGACAAGGCGAATTGGGGGCTCTTTAGAAGAAAAAGTAAACGACTGAAACCGCACAGTTAGCAGTAGCGCGCGAGCTGCAACTTCTCTAACTCAACGTGTACCACCATATTGCTTGCTGGATTTAGCTTGTCGTGATAGATTCCGCCTTGATTATGTCAAATTGCCTCAGTAAAATCTTTAACTTCAGAATAACTTTAAAGGGGTGATTTCAAATTGATATATTCACACCTTGATAAGGTTCTCCTCTTGCTGGCTATCAGTTTATTTTATTCATCTCAAGGAGCCGCCATGTCAATATTTTTTAAAGGTAAAAAGGTCGAGGCGGTATTGTTTTCACCCCTGGAAGGAAAAATGACTTACCAGGGCAAACCTGCCGCAGGTGCGACAATAAAGCTTTGGGTCGCCTGGAAAGATAAAGATGGCGAGACAGAACTCTACTATACTGATGACCAGGGTAATTTCAACATCCCTCAGAAAACAGTGGTATATAAAGATAACCCCTTGGCCCAACTCTCTGTTGGTCAAGAAGTTACCGTTGAATATCAAGGGAAAGAGATTCTTATATGGAAGGCTGGGAAATCGAGTTCACACTTGTTTGGCGAGCTAGGTGGTCAACCTGTTGGCCTCACTTGCGAACTCGCCAATGAGGAAATGACAGCATACCTAGATCATGCCCTCGTTAAAACACTCTGTAAATGGCAACACTTGAAAACATTAGAGGATTGATATGCCTGAAATGAGTCCAGATAACGCCGCTCAGTTGGCAGAAAGAATCTATGATGTCCAAGACTTAAGCCTAGTTGATTTTTTCCTTGAACAGTCCTTCTTTAAGCAGGCTAAAAAACCCGGTTCTTCTCCGCACAAACACCTGACAGCCGACGTTGGGGGCAGGATTATACTCAAACATAGAGATGGCTTTGGCATTTGTGCGCAAGGCAGCAACAACCGTGATCTCTTTTTGATTTTTCGCGGCACTACCATGGCCAACAGCGGCGCAGATATCTTTACTGATGCCCACATCGGCATTGAAAATTCCTCTGCAGGCCTCCCGGTACACATTGGCTTCAATCGCTGCTTTACCAGTATGCTGCCAGAAATCCGCACGTTTTTCAGCACCCATGTTAAAGGCGGTAAAACCGTGCATTGCATTGGCCACAGCCTTGGTGGAGCCATCGCATCGCTCGCCGCCGATTGGGTGGCGCGCAATACGATTCATACAGTCAAACTCTACACCTTCGGTGCGCCAAGGGTGGGAACGAATTGGTTTGTGAAGAGCACGACCACTACGATTGGTGGCGAGCATATACACCGCGTTTATCATCGCACAGATCCGGTGCCTATGGTGCCACTGTATCCGTTTATGCATGCACCCTATGATCAGGATGGGCATTACCTTTTTTCTGTCGAACCGTTGACGTCAGGTGAAGCCCATAAAATGGCCAAATATAAAAAATCCGTGAAAACAAAATCCTGGAAGCAGTTATCGGATACACCGGAAAACCCTTATACTGTCGAGTCAGCCATTGAGTCCTGGTTAAAATCAAAATCGCCGCTAGCAGATACCAGCAGCGCCACTTTTTGGCGCTGGGTGGACTCAGCGTTGATTTATGTAATAAAAAAAGTTGCTCTGGCTGCTATAGTTTCTATCCAAGGGGCATTTGTTACCGCCTTTACTATCGCTGACAAAATTGCTTATATTTTAGTAAAAGGGATTAATCTGGCCGAGAACATCAGTATTTGGGTGGAACATCTGATGCGCAAATTGATGCAAGCCCTGGGTATGAAGGTGGCGAAATCTAAAGAAGAATTAACTCACAGTTTAATTAGAGTTGTGCTTATGCGTATTACAGAAAAAGCCAACAAAGAAGCGCGCAATGCTTTAAGGCGGCTATAATACACAACCGCAATCGGCATACAGCACGTTTTACATCGTCAATAAAGTTTACAGCTTATGAGCTTTTTCATCATTACGGGAAAGATTGCGGCCTCTGTATTTTTATTCGCCTTTTTAGTAGCGGGTATTATGAGAGCTCATCCGCGCTTTCATTCCCCACGTCACGGCTCGATAGCCGAGTATGCGACGGGTTTTATCATTACCTGTTTGGCAAGTGTTGGTTTTTATTATTTGTGGTGGTAGGCTCCACCCCCAGGAATCAGAGTAAAAAAACCAAATCTTTACTTGCGGCTTATAACTATTTGTTGAGCATTTGCACAAGCCCCTCAACACGCATGTACGCGAGAGTTGAATCATCGTAAACTGGCAAACATTACAACCCATTAAAACCGATTACTGCGGCAGCACTTCAAAAGTTCCCATCATACCGGCATCTTCATGTTCCAGAATGTGGCAGTGATACATATACAGGCCGGTGTTTACCTCCGGATCAAATCTCCCAATAAACCGGACCGTTTCACCGGACTGCACAAGCACGGTATCCTTCCAGCCAAGATCAATACCACTGGCAGGAGAAATTACCCCACCAATTTCACGATCAAGCACTTGCCATTGTATGGCATGGGCATGGAATGGATGCTCCATCACCGAGGTATTTTGAATATTCCAGATTTCAACCGCACCTGAAGCAACCGTCTCATCAACCCGATTCATATCAAAAGTCTTACCATTGATCAAAAACTGTACTCCACCAGCCCCCATACCCATACTCATCACAAAATCCCGGGTAACATCAGCCTGGTCTTCTGTCAGTCGGGTATTAACTTCTGCGCCAGTCGGCAAACTGCTATATAAAATAACCGGGTCTGTCATTTCTCTGTTCACATCAAAGCGCATGACATCAGATACTGCGGCATTATTGGGCGTTGCCTGACTGATTAATTTAACCTGCTGATTAAGACGGTTGCGAAAATCCACTACAATTTCAGCACGTTCACCTGCGCCCAGCATAATGCTCTTGGTAAGCACCGGTGTATTCAGAAGTCCGCCATCGGTACCAACCACATAAAAATCAGCACCGTTATCCAGCGCAAAATCATACGTACGCGCATTGGAGGCATTATATAATCGAAACCGGTACTGACGTGTCGCCACTTCCAGTGCGGGCATTTCAACACCATTAACCAATATGTGCTCACCGGATACCACGTTCATGCCGCGCTGGGGAATGTGAACAAGATTGCGTATGCCTGTTGCACTGGAATCCTCTGCAAACCGGCGATCCTGAACCAACAGCGCAATATCGTACTCACCCGAAGGTAATTCATTGTTGGTTTCCAGCGCATCCGTAATATCGTCGGTCAGAATAAATGCACCCGCCAGACCGTTATAGACCTGCGTAGCCGTTGTGCCGTGGGCATGGGGATGAAACCAAAGAGAAGCGGCTGGCTGCACGAGAGTAAAACTATAGGTTTTCGACTCACCCGCAGGGATAGGAAAGTCAGGTCCACCATCCTGGGAGCCCGGAATCTTGAACCCGTGCCAATGCACGGTTGTATCCTCATCGCTGGCAAGCAGATTATTATTAACATTCACCTTGATGCTATCGCCACGCTTGGCAACAATAACCGGCGGAAGCAATAAGTCATTGTAACGCATCATGGGTGTTGTCCAGTTTCCCTCTGGCGTCTCAACCACAACATTCACATTTTCTTCGGCATTTAACGTATAGGTTGCCACGTCATCCACCATGGTTGGTGGTAATACCGGCAAATGCTTAAACGCCGGAAGCCTCGCAACCACTGTTACCCGTAGCGGTGTTTCCGGAAGGGTCACGCTGTTGCCATTACCATCACTGACAACCAGCGATACGGAAAACGTACCTGTATCGGGATAGCTGACGGTGACTGTGTCGCTGCTGTTTGAGGTTGCCGGAGTCCCACCCTGGAAAGCCCAGGCATAGGTTATGGCATCATTTTCCGGGTCTGTTATTGCACTGGCAAAAACAACACTGTCACCTGCGGTAATCGTGACGTTGCCGGTACTGCCAAGACTGCCATTACCGTTGTCATGACTGATTGATCCCGAGGGTGGTTGATTGCTCTCAACCGCAACATTGATGGTAACAACAGCAATATCCGATGCCAGACCCAGGTTATCTGTTATCACCAGGTTTACGGTAACCACACCCGCCTCAGTAAACGATACCATTCCAGCGTTGCTGTCGGTTGATTGCTCAATTGACGTTTCGGCACCGGAAAACGTCCATTGGTAGCTCAGCGGAGTATTCCCGTCAGGATCACTACTGCTGTCCCCGGTAAAGTTGATAGAGTCCCCAACCTGAACAAACTGTTCAGTTGCAGGTGAAATCTTTGCGACGGGTTTCTGGTTAGGGGCATCACTGCCGGAATCACCGCCACCACCACAACTGGATAAAACAATCAGGACAGCAAGACAAGCTGCCAGCGTAACAGTTTTTATTACAACGCTACGGCGCATAAAATACGTCCTCAAATCACGAGCGAGAATATCCGTTTCCTTTCACTGCATTTATCCAACAATGCGCACGAGAAAAGTGGATGAATCTGCACCAACTCCGGTGCCAACTGATGTCGATGGTATCGACTTAAAACAAACATTTCAACACCAGAGATACAAAAACAATGAAGCGCTACAATCATTTACTCACTTTTTCCCGTTATGGATAAAAAGCAAATAAGAAAATAACCGATAACCCTCATCGTTTTTACCCGGCTTTATTTTTCAATAAGAAAACAGAAAGCAACTCAATTGATGGGGTTCACAAGCTTACCGTATCCTGCGGGCAGCAAACGATACGGCCCTTCCATCAACGTTCAAAGTTAAACTCTTCAAAAGATCATATAAAATGACACCATCAAACCTGTCGGCTTTATTTTTTTGCTGCCGCTTCTGTTACCAGACTGATCGACTACGATGAATGCTATTTCTGAATTATCCTGTGCAACCTCGACCCCCAGATGCACTCGACTGGACGTTCGGAATTCAGCGCCAATACCATAAAACATACCCGCATTATCACCAATTACATAATCACCGGAGGCATTATTCTTGCGTACACCTGCGCGCAAATAGGGTGCAAAGCCTTTCTTCGCAAATGAGTAGCGAATATCAACATTTACTGGAATATTGAGATAGTCATAATCACGGGAACCTGAGCTTGATTTGGCATAAAGTACCGTGGCAGGCCCAATGCCTGCGCCGACCCCAAACCCGGAGTGAAACTCATAGTAAGGGTGCAGACTGGTGCCAATCGGAATCGTCAACGCGGAAACATCAGCTCCCGCCACCTCACTTTCTATATTTTCGCTATACAAATCGGTAACATCATTTGCGCCGCTGATATAGGAAATCGCCACTCACCAGCCGTAACGGCAACAGAATACATAAAACCGGCGCATGCGACGATGTGAAAAAACACACTATGGATTTTCATTTTTCTCCCCCCCTGATTATGTAATTTTTATAATGGTTGAAATGTAATATTAGAAAGCAGTTTATTGCTCTGGCATGTTGATGAGCATGGTCTCGATGTTCTTTAACATATTTATCACTTTTTTAATCCATCCATTGACAGCGTTTTATTTTTTCCGGGCTTCAGGCAAAAGAACCGCACAGGTATATCCAGGAAAAAATGCCCCGGAGAGTTTCATCACTACTGACATCCGGCATAACGTGTTAAGCGCTCCACACGTCTTCTGCAATACCTAAAAACGACGACTCACTTGTAACGAGGCTGCCCTTTCCGGTCCGGAATTGATGTAGGCAACATCAAGGCTAACAGTCATGAAACGATAACCTGTTCCCATCGTGAAAACACCTTTTGCAAAGTCACCACGACCCGCGAAATTTTGTTTGTAACCAGCGCGCAACGCCCAGGTATTTACAAACCATTCCCCCCCCAGCGACAAATACTGTGTATTGTCACCACCACCGATGGATTTGTTTTCCAGTACATCCACATCCAGCGCCCAGTACCCCCGTTTCGCCGTGCGGTAAGCGGCCCCGGCACGTAACTGGGGTTGAACCTTGATGCTTCCACCCGACTGCGTGCCAAAATCCAGCGGAACAAGATTTTTCACCACCAATCCGAGCTTAAGTTTATCGTTCATCGCTTTGCTTACGCCGACATCCAGCGTGAATTGCCAATCCTCATTTTCCTTGCGTTCAGTGGTTCCCAATTGAGAACTACCCAGAGTACCGTTGTATTCATAGGTGGTGCCTTGTACAAACTTTGGTGTAAAACCCACATCGATTTTATTGCGGAACAGTTCAACGCCCCAGGACATAGCAATGCCCAGCTCCGTCAACAACAATCCCCGACCCGTAGCGGTACTGGTCAGGCCGTTGGTCTGATCCAGCAAGTTACCGTTAACATCAAACAGTTCAGGATGCGGCGCACCACTGACACCCCCGCTGACGATAAAATCCAGACCTTCAATATAATCAGCCAGTAACTGTTTGTCGGCGGCGGTCTGATCAGCAATGCCATCTCCGACAAAACGCCGACTGATAACAAATGCACCTCCCTCCCGGCGATCACCGATACCAATCACCATGCCAACCATCCCGTCGAAAAATACCGATTCATTGGCAATGGGATCCAGATCATTTTGCAGATTACGGGAGGCTGTAAGCACACCTTCTGCACTGGCTTGAGTGGGGTTGGCGTTGTAGGCGGCTATCGAGTCGGACAACATCTGCTCCGGGTTGCTATCCGCCAGATCGGCGATATCTTCAGCCACTTTCGACACGCTCAGGCTGGCGACCGGAAACACATAACTGGAATTACGCGCACGGTGTTTGCGCGACGCATATTGCGCTAACAGGGAAGGATTAAAAAACACCGCATTGGCGCTATTGCCCGAAGCGACACCCGCCCCGCCCATGGCAATGGAACGCGGATCATAGCTGCCAAAGGGCACGGCTGAAACCGCCAGCGGATAAAAACTGAACAAAAAGACAAAAACCAGACGTAAAATAAACTGTGACACAAATGTATTCTTCCTTGATGGTTGATAAAGCTGGGATGATAGGCAGACAGCTTTTTTGCGCAAGCTGTCGCCCCCTATAAACATTACCTTTTTCAGGTGAATGGCGAATCGCCATGCGTCCTGATCCCTGCGACCGCCGAATATAGTATTATTCGCCCCCCATTCCCACTATCAAACAGTTTGGAGTCAGTATGAACCTCAGCAGCTTGACGGCTATTTCCCCAATTGATGGACGTTATGGTACGAAATGCGCCGATCTTCGGCCTATTTTCAGTGAATTCGGTCTGATCCGGCACCGTGTGCTGGTGGAGGTGCGCTGGCTGCAAATGCTTTCTGCCCACCCCGGCATCCCGGAAGTACCGGCCTTCGGTAAACACGCCACCCACCTGCTCAACGATATCGTCGATAAATTCCACGAGGAAGACGCACAACGGGTCAAGAATATCGAACGCACCACCAACCATGACGTAAAAGCGGTGGAGTATTTTCTCAAAGAGAAGATCACTGGAAACAACGAACTGGAAGCAGTAAGTGAGTTTATCCATTTCGCCTGCACCTCCGAGGACATCAATAATTTGTCTTACGCGCTGATGCTGCGCGAAGCCCGCACCCAGGCTTTGTTGCCGCAAATGGACGAAATCATCAATGCCATTCGCAGTCTGGCCCACGAGCACGCCACACAGCCCATGTTATCCCGCACCCATGGCCAGACCGCCTCTCCCACCACAGTAGGTAAGGAAATGGCCAATGTCGTTGCACGACTGGAGCGTCAGCGCGCGCAGTTGGCCAGCATCCCCATGCTAGGCAAAATCAATGGTGCTGTAGGTAATTACAACGCCCACCTGTCCGCTTATCCCGAGCTGGACTGGGCCGACATTGCGGAAAAATTTGTCACCAGCCTGGGGCTGGATTTCAACCCCTACACTATCCAGATTGAGCCCCACGACTACATCGCTGAACTGTTTGATGCTGTAGCCCGCTTCAACACTGTCCTGCTGGACTTCGACCGCGACATGTGGGGCTATATTTCACTGGGTTATTTCAAGCAAAAAACCATCGCGGGTGAAGTGGGCTCGTCCACCATGCCACACAAGGTCAACCCCATTGATTTTGAAAATTCCGAAGGCAACCTGGGACTGGCCAACGCCATCTTCAATCATCTGGCTGCCAAACTGCCTGTATCCCGCTGGCAGCGCGACCTCACTGATTCCACTGTGTTACGCAATCTTGGTGTAGGTGTTGGTCATTCAGTCATCGCATATCAATCCACGCTAAAAGGCATCAGCAAACTGGAAGTCAACCCTGTACGACTGAATGAAGACCTGGATAATTGCTGGGAAGTGCTGGCCGAGCCTGTACAGACCGTCATGCGTCGCTACGGCATCGAAAAGCCTTACGAAAAACTCAAAGAGCTGACCCGGGGCACTGGTATTGATCAAGTACGATTACAGGAATTTGTCAGCGAACTAAACATACCCGAAAATGCCAAGGCCACGCTGCTCAAGCTCACCCCCAGTAATTACCTCGGTAACGCCGCCCGGCAGGCGGCTGATATTTAACGCCTGGCCATTGGCTTCCGACAAAATTCGGACACCGGAATAACAAAAAACCGTCACGCTCTGCCATGGGTTGGTGCATAACTGTGCAACAACGCCACCGTTTTTTGTCTGTGCCACATCAAACCACCGCTCTACGCCAACTGATAAAACTGGCATGCACATTGCTAATAACTACATGTGCGATACAACCCTCTCCCTCCCCTGGGTTTTATTGCATGATTACTCTCCCTTTTAAAGGGCGCGCAAGCGCCCTTTTTTTTATTCTGCATTTCTCAGGATAAACACCTTTATTTCTTTTCTCTGCCACTCTGTGACGCAGCTCACAGAAATATCGCCCAATGTTTACATACTTAATATCGAAGGGCGCGACGGTAGTTCCTCCCTCTCATTGCAGTAACCGTCGCATTCTCCTCTTTTTGGGTCGCGCACTCCTTTGGCGCGGCCTGTTTTTTTGCCTGCTTTTTTGTGTTTACGTTGTATTTTTCCTGCCGGTAAAACCGCCTCTCTGTCCACCCACACCACAGCTTCGCGTACACTACCGTCATGAATGAACCATTGACACTGCTGGGAAACCGCTGCCCCGAGACTTTTCTGGCTGAATACTGGCAAAAACAGCCCTTGTTGATTCGGGATGCATTGCCCGGTTTTACTTCCCCTGTTTCACCGGAAGAACTGGCGGGTCTCTGCTGCGAACCCGACGTGGAATCCCGGCTGGTGCTGGAACAGGCAGGCGCTGCACCCTGGACGGTGGAGTACGGCCCCCTTCCTGAAAACCGCTTTGCTGAACTGCCGGAAACCCACTGGACATTGCTGGTGCAGGAGTGCAATCGTTACGTGCCCGAACTGGCAGAATTGCGTGAGCAATTTAACTTCATCCCCAACTGGCGTGTTGACGATGTCATGGCCAGCTATGCTCCGGCACAAGGCTCCGTGGGTCCGCACACGGATCAATACGATGTCTTTTTGATTCAGGCGCATGGCACACGCCGCTGGCAGATCAGCACAGACCCCGTGCCTGATGATAATTTTCTGCCAGATATTGATTTGTGCATCATGCGTGAATTCATTGCCACGAAAGAATGGACACTGCACCCTGGCGACA
>JAKISS010000020.1 GCA_021648485.1 Gammaproteobacteria bacterium | reverse complement strand
GATCAGATTTTACGTTACGACAACCAGAGAATTTACAATGGGCGAGACCTGCGCAATGCCACAACCCAGGGCGACATCAATGAAACGATCACCATTGAGATTATGCGGGACAACAGACGCATGGAATTTTACGTGCAACGTGGTCCTTTGGGTATTCGCATGAGTCCTGTCAGTGTTGCGCCCTAAGCATGATGATAAAATCTTTGGGGAACGCCTTGTGCGGAGCCGCATGCAGATATAAACAAAACCATCAAGTCATGATTGATAATTTAAATCATCGGTAACGATGAAATGACTTTGGTGCGCAAAATATACTCTGCTTGACAGAAAATGGAAAAGCCGCCACAGCTATCTTTATCTCGTTAAGCAAAAAGCCAAGGGTCGGCACCACAAAAGCCATGGTTGGTAATTTTCACACATCTGTTTTTTCGACCCCTCATCTGGAACACCATAACCTTTTGGTTTATAAACAATTAATCTCCTAATCCAATACTGTCCGTCGCTTACCCCGGTTTCTATACCCGGACTCCTGCGGTACAATTCCCGGCTAACGTAAATGCAGCCAAAAATGATTAAGAGCACCATCGGTAATGCTATATATGCATCAGGCTGAGATTCAACATTCACTGATTCCATACGCCTCTTCTGAATCTCGACCTGTTCCCACGTCAAAGACCTTTTCAAACCAGGAATGCTGAGCAAAAATAATATGACAGAAGGAACTCACATACATGCTCTTTAACTCTTATGAGTTCATTCTCGCCTTTCTTCCCATTACCCTGGCAGTCTTTTTCTTTGTCATTTCCCGATACGGTCACGAGCCCGCTATCGCCTGGCTGGTTTCCGCCTCGTTAATATTTTATGCCTGGTGGAGCATCACTTACCTGGCGCTGATTATCTTATCCATGCTGATCAATTATGGCATGGGGAAATTACTGGCCCGACATTACGCAAACGGTGCTGTACGACAGGGGAAAATGCTGTTAACCATCGGAATAACCGCAAACCTTGGCGCACTCGGTTATTTCAAGTATGCCAATTTTTTCGTTTCAAATATTAATGTTATCGCAGAAACCTCTTTTCAACTGGAAACAATCATACTTCCCCTTGCTATTTCTTTCTTTACTTTCCAGCAAATTGCATACCTGATTGATGCCCACAAAGGCATCACCAGTGAATTCAAATTTTTACACTATGCCCTGTTCGTCACCTTCTTCCCTCAGCTGATCGCTGGCCCCATTGTGCATCACCGGGAAATGCTCCCGCAATTCATGTCGAAAAAAACGCTGCGATTCAACGCAGATGATTTATCTGTCGGCATCGCTATTTTTTCCATCGGCCTTTTCAAAAAAGTGGTGCTGGCAGATGGCATCGCCGTATATGCAAGTCCCATCTTTGATGCCGCCGCACAAGGTGAAACATTAACTTTTTTTGAGGCATGGGGCGGAGCCCTTGCCTATACCATGCAGCTATATTTTGATTTTTCCGGCTATTCCGATATGGCCATTGGTGCAGCGCGCATGTTTGGCATCAAACTTCCTCTGAATTTTCATTCACCCTACAAGGCCACCAGCATCTCGGAATTTTGGCGTCGATGGCACATGACACTTTCACGTTTTCTGCGTGATTATGTGTACATACCGTTAGGCGGCAACAAAAAAGGCAACTGCCGACGCTATTCAAATATGATGATCACCATGTTATTGGGCGGACTTTGGCACGGTGCCGGCTGGACCTTTGTGATATGGGGCGGGCTTCACGGTATGTACCTGGCTATCAATCACGGATGGCGAAAAATACACAGCACACTGAACCTGACAGCAGGATGGACAGCCCCGTTTTGTAAAATCGCGGCCTGGGGACTCACTTTTTTGTGTGTCGTCGTCGGCTGGGTCTTTTTTCGTGCTTCCGATTTATCGTCAGCCATCGCTATCCTGGAAGGCATGAGCGGACAGAACGGGCTTGCTATCCCCAATGCCATCGCCATCCGCACAGGTAGTTTCCAGACACTTCTCAGTGATTTGGGGATTACGTTTTATCTTGGCGGAGGATCTCAATTCCTCTTCACCTATTTATGGATAATTGCATTACTGTTCATCGCGCTGTTTATGCCGAACACACAAGAGATAATGCGACATTTTTCCCCCGCGTTCAACAAACACAAATCCGACGTTGCTGATGCCCTTCAGCTCACGAAAATACTGGAAAACCTTTCAACATGGCAGCCAACTCGAACATGGGGAGTATTCATTGCAATAATCTCCGCCTTCGGATTACTCTCTCTGTCCAGTGTGTCAGAATTCCTCTACTTCCAATTTTAAGCACAACATGAATCCCAGACATTTTCTTCGCTCATGGATAATAGTGCTTCTACTGTTGCTCATCACAACAGCTGGACTCAACTATCTGGTGGACCCTTATGGTTTGTTCGGTACATCCCGGATAGCGGGGTTTAATGAAAAAAAACCGACGGCAAACACAAGAGTCCGGGTTGTCAAACCTTATCAGGTAACCCGCGTTCAACCACATGCATTGATTATCGGGAATTCCCGGCCGGAGATGGGGCTTGATCCTGATCATGAATGCTGGCCTGTTGAAAAACGGCCGGTTTATAGCCTGACAACGCCGGGAGCCAGCGTGTATATGCAGATGCGTCAAACACAACATGCGCTTGCCAGCACTCCGGCAAACTTAATTATTGTCGGGGTCGATTTTCTTGATTTCCTGGTTACCCCGGAAAATCATGCTGACCCCTACCAATGGCCTCCGGCAGTCAGGGAATTCGAACACCGGTTGTCCGTAACCACAACGGGCCAGGATAATGACACATACTGGCGGCAATCAATTCGGGATTACGTGACCACTGTGTTTTCGTTAGATACCCTGGAAGACTCACTTCAAACCATCGCCTCTCAAGGCAACATCAATGCCAGCAATCAGACAGAACGGGGGTTCAACCCCGCCAGAGACTATTTGGATATTATTCACAGTGAGGGTCAAGCTGTTTTGTTTCGACAGAAAAACGACCAGGTCATATCCACACTGCTGGGAAAGAACTGGTCGATATATCACGCGGGCACCCGTTGGTCTCGTGATTTCGAAGCATTGAAACAGCTCATGGAAACCAGCAAAAAACACGACGCTGAATTAATTTTATTTATTAACCCCTACCATGCCCAGTACCTGGAAAGCATTCGTCAGACGGGCAAGTGGTCTTTATTCGAGCAATGGAAACGAGAACTCGTAAAACTCGCCGATAATTATACCAACAATGCCATTTGGGATTTCAGTGGCTACAATGCATATACGACCGAAGCCGAATCTGTGGACAAAACAACAAATGTCATGGACTGGTTTTGGGAGCCTGCTCATTACCGCAAAGAATTAGGTGACCTGATGCTGAACCGGATGCTTGGCAATTATTGCCCGAAAGAGACGGTTAAACCTGAGTTTGGGTCTCTGATATCCGTCGCAAACATCGAGCTGCACTTAACCCGACAACGGGCTGCTGCCCAAACATATGTGGCCAACAATCCACTGGTCATCACAAAAATACAAAAACTGGTTTCACAAAAACGCGGCACCCAAAATACGAACAGCCCGGCAAACGTCAAAATGGATGTAACATCACATGACGGAATCCAATAACTCCGCCAACTCAACAGCCTTGTGGTGACGTGAGAACCGCAATACATCTTCTTCACTTGCCACGGGAGCCTGACCCCGCCCCACCAATTTTACAAAACGATCCAATGCCTGGGCAATATGCTCTGCATCGTCAATCTTCGCATAGGTATCAATGCCAAGAGTTTTCAACAGTTGCACCGTATCACCCCCCATATCCACCAGTGATAAAATGGGTTTGCGGGCACGAATATATTCATAAATCTTGCCGGGGATTTGTCGATTGCAATCCGGCCCCTGAAACACCAGCAGGCCATCGGCGGAAAGCATTTCCTCCAGTGCCTGCCGGTAGGAGCAATGAGGCTCCAGCGTTACCACATCGGACAGGCCACGCGCCTTGATCTGTTCCTGGTATAGCAATGTATCACCACTCGCACGCAAGATGATCTTCAGTTTTTTCCGCTGAATGCTCCCCTGTTCCAGCAATTTCGCCAGCGCAGCAAAAAACGGTTCGGGATTACGGTCTTGCGGTTCCAGCAGGCCACTGTGTACCAGCAAAAGCGGTCTATTGACATCCGTTGATGCGGGCACCGCCCCTGACAATGACGAAAAACTTTCTTCATCGTAACCATTGGAAATCAATGTAAAGCGTGAGTCCGGCAATGACGGATAGCGCTCGCGATACAACGCTTGCGCACTGGGGGTGACAAACACCGCCCTGGTACAATTCTGCACGGTTTTTCGCTCCAGCCAGGAGCGGCTGCGGCGGGTCACTGGTTCTGTAGGAAAGCTTTCATAAATCATCGGGTCGCGAAAATCTGCAATCCAGGGCAGACCACTAATCCGTTGCAGGGTCATCGCAATCATGTGTGCTGACGAAGTGGGGTAAGTGGACCAGATAGCTTGCGGGCGATACTGTTTGATCATGCGCAGTCCGGCAGGAACCGCACTGAACCACCAGCTCGCCCACTGGTCCGGAATAGCTGACCAGCGCAGATACCGACCCATGATTGCCAAATCTCGCGCAGCATCCAGAGCAAAGGTTTTTTTGACCACCAAATCCTGAGGAATTTTACTTAATAAATCATCCGACTGACGTGGATAAGCACGCGCCTTTGGAACCAGCACCAATGGCTGCCAGTCACTTTCCGGTAAATACCGGCAAAAACTCAAGGTGCGATGAATACCGCTGCTTCCCTGAAAAGGAGGAAACTGAAATGCCACCATCAATACACGTTTGGACATACACCGCTCCGAATCCTCACAGCCTTTCAACGACGGCCACGAGTAAAAATGTCAGATATTGAACGACCCATCGCCCACCAAAATGGCCGTTGATCCCGAAGGTGCCATTTTGCAAAAGCATTGGCCCGCAGCAACGAAACAAGATAGCGAAACAAAGAGACCTCCCCTTTGCGCACTATACCCACACTGCGGGAAAAACAATTAAACAGGTCATCATTAAAATCCAGCCAGTAGATACCGGATTTTTTTTCCGGGGAGACATTACAGGCCGGGGTATTCAGCAGAACCTGCAACAAATCATGTCCCGAGCGAAGGCCGAGTTCATATTGAATCCAGGGCCGGGCGTTAATCTCGATCAAATAATTTTTCCCGGTTTTTTTCGCATGCAGAATTTCAAACTCTGCAATACCAAAATAATCGAGATGATCTGCCACATCACGCGCCAATTTTTCCACCGCAGGGTTTTCGCGTAACGCCACATAACAACCCACTGCACACTGGTTCGCAACAGGCCGTAATTTTTCTGCAACAAAGCTCACCATGCGCTTGCCATTGCGTGCCAGCCCTACAGAATATTGTGTCAAATCAAGATCGAGCAGCGACTGCGTGACAATGGGTTGAACCTGCGCATCACGAAATTTTTTCAGACACTGCTGAAGGGCCACACGATCAACCACTTCTATCGCCTTGGGAAGCCCGTGAGCCGATGCATTCATCACGCCTTTGTACGGGCGCACCAGTAGCGGATAGTGTTCTTCTGCCTCCGACAACAATCCCCGTTCATCGACCTGATACAAATGCGGGGCTGCCACATTATTTTCATCACACCAGTGTGCAAACCGAAGTTTGTCCGTGCAAATTGACAGAACATCATTACTGGCCTGAAGCAGTGAATCAAAAACCTGTTCCAGTTGAGTGCGATTAATGATCAAAAAATCAATCCAGCGATCACTCGTTGCTATGAGAGCCCCTGCTCCGGTCTGACCCAGCTCCAGCAGAGTGCGCAACACCTCGCTATCGTTGTATCCGTTACAATAAACGGATTGCGCCAGCGAAGACCGGAAAGCAACGCCCTCGCGCGTATCCAACAGCACCGGAGTCACATTAATGGCTGCGGCATTACGCACAACGGCCAGCGCAGTCACGCTGGCTCCAAGAATAATCAGTCTGCCCGACGACATCTGTGCTTTTCCTGCACCCATCATATATATACCCGTAGCGATTGAGATTTAGGTCTAATTGCACGCCCTATTTACCCCATGACTACGTTGAAATTCCTTGCAATAGAACGACTATTCCGCGTCATTTCGCCTTGCCATGGAGAAAATATGACGCACACTTAAACCTAAATCCCAAACGCTACGGGTATAGCTTGCATCACTCGTCAGTCGCGCCAAAAATGTTGATCATTCTGTAACCGATGTGGCGGCGTCCTCTTCCACCAGCCCCGTAATAATACGGATAATGTGCAACAGGAACAACTCAATCGTTCTCTGTACTATCCCGTTTTTTTGCAATAGAATGGCTCCGTGAGCAACTCGATGAGGCGCTGGTTTTCCCGACCGAAATTCACAGCCAATAAAATTGATTATTGAGGAATCCCCTTTCCAAAGGTCGCCGATAAAAATGGACAACATTCTTTACCCCCCGACGATTTGCCCATGCAACAAAAACTCACATCCAGGACTGATCAAGCCGTTCATCATCTGTCTCGCGTTGTATGTACTGATTCCTGCCAATGCCCTGGCAATTGTGGAAGGCGGCCCCAATGACTACTACGATACGAGTTCGTGGACACATGAATATCTTCGTTCAGTAAACTCCAATCATCTGGTGCCCGCTCAAAACCAGGTGACCAATGGATACACGGGGGGAAAGCATTACAATATCTGGGGGGAGATTGACTTCATTCTGCGCTGGTTTCCAAACCACCCGCAAGGTCTTCAATTCATGGCGCGCTGGCTACCGGAATACCCGCACCCGCCTGATAAAGACGTTGAATACTATTTCCGAAAAGCCATCAACTACAAACCTTCACCGAAACCCCGGCCAGCGGATGCCACGGCACCCATGCTTTATGCCATTTATCTGCACAAGAAAAAAAAGTACGCGGAAGCTCAGGAACAATATGAGTCAGCACTGTCAATAACGCCGAACAATTCTGAAGTACACTACAATCTCGGACTTTTGCTGATTGAAAGAAATGATTATCCGGCTGCACTAAAGCATGCCCACACTGCGTATTCGATGGGTTTTCCTCTCCCCGGACTAAAAAATAAACTGAAAAAACTCGGTGCATGGAAAGATATCCCCGAAAAACAAAAAAGCACGCATCTACAACAAGAAAACCAACAGAAATAATAACTGACACCATACTCAAGGAACTGCTGTTTCGGAAAGCACTGAACAATGCCGTTGCTTTCGTTCCGGTGTTCACCAACGTGGCACTGGCAAGCATTCCCCCAAAGAAAGTTGACCAAATTTAAATGACTGGAATTTGTGGCTGGATAAACCTGGAGTGCAATAAACACACTCCGGCAACCTTACTGAACACCATGGCCTGCGGACTGGTTCCCGCACCGATGACGCATTCTGTAACGAAAAAATCCGGCTCGCAAGCGCTACTTGTGCAGGCCGAAGAGGGTCGCCTGCATTTTCTCGAAAGCAACGACCTGATAGTTTCAATGATCGGCCAACCCATCTGGCAGGATGAAAAATTTTCAGCACAGGCACAAGAGCAGGGACACGCTGCCGCTCTAATGAATGCCTATCAGCAGCACGGCCCAAAACTCCTCAATTACCTGCATGGCGCATTTGGGCTTGCCATTATTGACAATAATAAAAACGAAGCAATACTGGCTATTGATCGCATTGGAATCCAGCGACTGTGTTACGGACAAACCACTCAAGGTGGACTGGTTTTTGGCTCCACTACCGATGCCGTTCGGCAGCATCCGGAAATGGATACCACCATCGACAATCAACACATTTTTTCTTACCTGTTTTTTCATGCAGTTCCCAGCCCCGGCACCATCTATCATGAGCAACAAAAATTACTGCCCGGACAATATGTACATTTTAAACATGAAAAACTGGAAATAGAGACCTATTGGAACCCCCGTTTTAATGATGCCAAACACGGTGATTTTTCAAGCTTCAAGAATGAACTCTATGACGAGCTACAGTCGGCGGTAAAAAACTGTACGGACACGACAGGAACGATAGGTGCATTCCTCAGCGGAGGTGTGGATAGTTCCGCAGTATCCGGCATGCTGGGAAAAGTCCTGGAAAAACCGGTAAACACGTACTCCATCGGATTTGCCGCCAAAGGCTACGATGAAATGGATTACGCTCGTGCATCATCAACCTTTTATGGCACCCTTCATCATGAATATTACGTCACACCGGAAGATGTCTGTGAGCTGATTCCCCGTATCGCCAGCGCCTATGATGAGCCTTTCGGAAATGCCTCTGCGGTACCTACCTATTTTTGCGCACTACTGGCAAAAAATGATGGTACCGATACTCTGTTGTCCGGTGATGGTGGTGATGAATTATTCGGTGGAAATGAACGGTACGCGCAACAAAAGATTTTTGAATTCTATGGCTGTGCGCCGGAAATGCTGCGAAGTCGGCTACTGGAACCTTTAGTTTTTGGTTTTCCCGGCGGCAAAAACATCATGCCCATCCGTAAAGCCCGCAGTTATATCGAACAAGCCAACATTCCACTGCCTGATCGTTTGGAAAGCTACAATTTTATCAATCGCATTGTCGCCAAGGAAGTATTCACTGACAACTTTCTTTCCTCAATCGACACTGATCATCCACAGAAACTCCAGCGCGAGCGATACGCAGATGCCCGCAGTGACTCCATTATCAATCGCATACTCTATCTCGAATGGAAACAGGTACTGGCTGACAATGATCTTCGCAAGGTCACACGCATGTGTTCACTGGCGGGAGTCGATGCACAGTTTCCGTTACTTCAGGATAACCTGATTGATTTTTCAACACGTATTCCGCCCGACTTCAAGGTCAAGGGATTGAAGCTGCGTTATTTTTTCAAAGAGGCACTACGTGACTTCTTACCGCCTCAGGTACAAAGCAAAAGCAAACACGGTTTTGGGCTGCCCTTTGGCATCTGGTTGTCCTCCCATCCCCAACTACAGCAACTCGCAAAGGACAGTTTATCGGACCTGAAACGCCGAGACTTTGTGCGCCCTGAATTTATTGACAACCTGACGCGTCAACATCGTGACGAACACGCCGCATATTACGGGACAGCAATCTGGGTGTTCATGATGCTTGAGCTTTGGCTTCAGGCACACGAGCGGTAGCTCACCCAAAAAAGCCGTATAAACTTTTGCGTTTACAGCACTCGGTTTGATAGCGTCATACGTTCGCCACTACGCGCTCAGCACTCCCAGTACGATAGTTACGCACCAACCGCAAATAAAAACGAAACCGCGTATTGTCCCAGGATCCCACACGCGGCATTTGCATAAAATCATCCGTGTGTTGTGCTGCCGCCCAGGCTGTTGAAAAGGCAGCCTCAAAGCCTGCCGCTTTTACCAAATCAACATGCTCTGCACCATAGTCCTTGCCTGGAGCCCCGTTGGGATAAGCAAACAGGGTAACCTCTTTTTCGGTCAACATCTCCAGCTGTTGTTTCCCTGACTCAATTTCCTGTCTTGCTTCATCCAAACTGATTTTCGCAAGTATCGGATGATTAACCGTATGTGCTCCCACGCCCATTCCTGCCTTGAGTAATACCGACACCTGTTCTTTTTGCATCATGGGGGAATATGAAACATCAATATTCAATGTATTCTCAAGGCGCTGAACTTGCTGATCTCTTTCTGCAAGTGGCAAATGCTTTAACTGGCGAAGCACCGAGTTCACCATTTGCAGTCTTGCATCCATCGACGTTATTTCATATTCACCCAGCCCCAGGTTCAACAACGATACCTTTGGTGTATCCACCTTCCTTAGTAATTCAATAACACGGTCATTCCACATGCACCCATGCTCAAAAAACCCCGTAGTCAGGAAAAAGGTGGCGGGTACAGCCCAGCGTTGCAGAATAGGCAATGCCACTTCAACATTATCAGCATAACCATCATCAAAGGTGACACAGACTGCATTGGCGGGTAACTTTCCCTGGCGAAGAAGCTCCATGGCATTATCCAGAGCCAATGGAGTAAAATAGCGTGCCAAAACTTCCATCTGCCAATCAAACGCAACGGCATCTACATCATCCGGGCGCAGTGGATCAGCAACCGGATGTACTCGATGGTAAAGTAATATAAGCAACTTGGCGTTGGCACCCTTTGAAGAAACAATTGCGCTTACCGCACGAGCCAATGCTCTCATTTACTGATTCCTTTATTTTCTAAAGTGGAATGATGATTCATTGCTGCCGGTATCCTTTTATCACAAACCCATGGCTTAAAAGTGCTCCAAGTACCGGTACTGAATGCAATAACCCGCGCATTACCCGGGTTTCAAAAATCCATTGATAACGACAAAAACGGTAAGGCAAAATCGGAATCCAGTAGCGTTTTAATTTCACAATCCCTGCGTCTTCCATGGCACGACGAAGTTGCCGTGGTGACTCATAACGCAAATGCATATCGCGCTGCAAAAGCTTCCGTTTCAATCGACCAAGAAGATGTGGCAGACAAGCACTGTTCAGTGCATCGATCCATATTTCTCCGCCCGGTTTCACTGCAGCGGCCAGCTCTCGGGACACTTCGTTCGACGTTGATAATGCCTGAGTAACACCAAAACATATGGCACCATCAAAGCTGCCATTTGCGATGGGTAATCGTGTGACATCCGCGACACCCCACCCCACCCCATTAGAGCTTCGGTTTAATGCCTTTTTCACGGCAGGAAAACAATAATCCAGCCCAACAACCTGCTTTCCCTTGCCCAACATAAACCGGGAGTAGGTACCCGCGCCACAGCCAGCATCCAGCCATGAGCGCGCCTCAGTTGCTGGTGCCCACAAAGCATCAAAGTTACGCACCCGGGTCTCTAGTCCGCTTTGGGTCCAACCCGCAATACCTGCATCGTCATCTCGTGCATCAGCATATTGGCCAAAGCGCTTTTTCCAGCCACGTTCAAAGTTGCTGCCTTTTGAAAAATCTTCCTGGGACATTAATACCCACCTCTACGTTGCATAGATATTTTCCGGTTATCTTGTGATAACGGCGATTGTCCATTTGCATTTCCCGCAGCAAGGGATTGCACTACTTGCAACTTCAGTAAAACCAGCAGTGCCATCAAGTGATACAGAAGATCAAAATAAGCCAGCGAGAGAAATGCTCCACCCACGGCAAATCCCACCAGACTGACCTGAATCATTCCAGCCAGCTCTTTTGCCCACGCTAAACTATCGGAATCAGCAGCGTATTTCGTTATCCACGACGCCGTACGCCATGAGACAAAACCTAATGTCAGAAAAAGGAATAATCCAACAAAACCATGTTCTCCCAATACTGAAAAATAACTGCTATGGGCACCCTGATAACGCCCGGCTGCCTTTTCCATTAACATCTCAACGACCTCGGGAGCATAAAGATGATAATTAGCGGGTGTAAAAGACTCAAAGCCTCCCCCTAAAAACCGGCCCTTTGCCATTTCAATGGCAAACAACCACGCAGTGATACGCCCCATGGCAGAAGCATCTTCTTCATAGGTTTGCACCGTCTGCATACGCGCCGTCCAACGCTCCGGCATAAATGCAATAGCCACGGGAATGGATAAAACCAGCACGACGATCATCAATCCCCGCTTCTTGCTTTTGAGCAGCATAAAGGCTCCCATAGCGGCGATGGCAAGAAGTCCTCCCCGGGAATAAGAACCCAGTATCGACAATGCAGAAAACCCCATTGCAGCAATAAGCCCCCGTTTAACCCACTTATTATCTGCCTGGGTATACAAATACCACATAAGAGGCACCACCATCACCAGAGCCAATGCCAGCGAGGTATTACCCACAATAAAACTGCCAGGAGGCCCGACGACGTGAAATTGTCCACCGGTCAACAACGTGAAAATGCCTCCTTTCACGCCATAAAACCCCAATGAAATAACAATGACCCAAACCAGCCCATGAATGCGCTCCCGGTGGTTGAATAACATCAAGGTAAGAAAAATCATTAATTGTATTTTAAGCACCTTGGACAATTTCGCCATCGCCTCATCCGGATGAATCGCAAATATTGTCGTAATAACCATCCATACCAAAAACACTATCAGAGTCACTGTTATCGGTGTCAGTGGAATACGCTTTGGCTCTTTCGAAAACAGCAGGGCAACCAATGTTGCTGCTCCGATCAGTGCAGCAAAAGGTAAATTAGCGGCAAAACCCCACCCTAACCGGTGGGGAGCCATATACCCGATCCACGACCACGCATACACACCAATGTGAGGTCGCATCAGGATATAGGGTAATACGCCAAAAACGATAAGCGTTACAGCTATGTCTCTCATTTATCAGGCTCTCGCTGTCATCGGCGTTATAAGCAGTGATGCATCACTATTTACGCTCAGAAGTACCGTATCAACAAAAGTCGATACGTTTTATTGGTCATTAAGCATATTTGTCAAACAAATGTTCAACCGCCCGGCTCTCGCATCCCAGCTGTTTTCTTTTGCCACCGTGCGTCTTTGCTCTGTGCTGCCTGCACCGTTGCCCTGCAATGCCGCTTCTATCAATGCCGGCCACTGATCAGCGCTGCGCGCAATAGCAACATTCGATTCGAAAGGAATGACGCTGGGAATATCGGAACTGACAACCGGCTTTCCGGTGGCCAGATATTCATGCAGCTTCAGTGGATATATACCACGGGTCCACACGTCGCCCTCCACTCGATAACACATGAGATTGACATCCATGTTGGCAGCATAACCGGGTATTTCACGATAGTCCTTAGCACCGAGAAAATAGACATTCTTTAACCCGGCACACTCATCAAATCCCTTTTGTGTTCGGGCATCAAGCTTCCCTTTGCCACCAACGAATACAAAACTCCAGTGCTGGTGGCTGTTTGCAAGTGAAGCAATTAATGGAAAATCAACCTTGAGATTCAGGTTTCCCACATAGCCAATTCGTGGATGGGGAATGTTTG
Organism: Gammaproteobacteria bacterium; assembly: GCA_021648485.1. Lineage (GTDB taxonomy): Bacteria > Pseudomonadota > Gammaproteobacteria > SZUA-152 > SZUA-152 > SZUA-152. Next base: position 34,885 of record JAKISS010000020.1, on the reverse strand, counting down.
CAAGATCATCAGGTTCGGGACAATTTCCTGTAGCCGCACCACAAAAAGCGTTAAAGTCCGCGCCATTGGGCAGCATTTCGACGGGTTTTCCGCTAATTGCAGCAAGCTCTTCAGCAATAACATCCGATGATGCCACCACCAGATCTGCCATTGCCAAAAGCGCCCGCTGCTGCTCCTCCAGCTCACGATTCCACCCAGGCGTCAAACTGAGCATGTCATAGGCATGGTAAACCACAAAATCGGCCTGTATTTTTTTAACATAGGGGTAAAACTGTGGATGAAACAAATAAACCACTCGTGGAGCATTTTTCTCTGCACCCCAAGCGCGCGTCCAACGGCGCACCGCCATACGGATAGCCAGATGATCAAGCGCTGAAAATCTGGGCCAGCGCAGTAAAAACTTTGGGGGGTAATCCACCAGCACCTGATCCTGAGCGCAAAACTCACCGTTGACGGATGCCGCTTTCCACGCTGTCTGATCTCTGTCCCACACACTCCACAAGCCATTGGTATAAATAATATTGTGCTGGCCTCCCAGCCTTGAAAGCAGCTGTTGCCGATTCATCCACGGCCCATCCCACGCATTGGGAGCCATGGCAACAATATCCAATTGGGGTGGGTGAGAGGTATTGTTCGTTTTCATATCAAAGGATGGCGGTTTTCTTCACATTCACGAAGCTGCTGCACGTTCGGCGCTCACTCCCCGGTCCGTCAATTCTATCGTGTATGGTGAGCCATTCACATCAACCTGTATTCTGCGAACATCACCGTTGCCGTCATCTGTTCGAAACGCTGTCAATGCCGCCTCTCCAGATTGCAATACCCATAAAAACTCCACCTGCGCATCATTCGCTGAATGCATTAAAACCGGTGTCGCATGCGGCAAAAAAGGCGTATCGGTATACCAGCCACAAGGAGTGGGCTGTTCCCTGCCTTTGCACACCTGTGTATCAACCGGCATCAATTGCTGTGTCCGGGCGATCACTTCCCTGTTTCTCTTGATAGTCCCGGCCTTCCCTTTCAACTCAACGGAGCTGTCAGGTAAAAAATGAAATTGTTGGGTATAACGATTCACTGCATCACCACGAAGACGATCCCAGACCAGCAGTAAACGTGTCCCCACTTTGACCACTGTCCTTGTCTGCTCGACGCCCTTGTAAGTTGTGTGCTTTGCCGTCACATAATCCACAATTCCCTTGCTACCGGAATTCAGGACAAGCCCTCCGCTGGGCACCGCACGTTCCTGAAGGCTTCGTCGGTCGAGCTGATGCCGCCGCCGAAATCCTGCAAACCAATCCCCAAGCCCTGCGGATTCAACGATACCATTCAGTTTCCAGGAATCCGCCAGCAACGCGGGTAAACCTTCACGGCGACGATTCAGTGGTACTTGCTCCACACCTTCCACCGTCACGCCATTATGCGCAGCCGAACGCCAAAAATACTCCCGCCAGTGGAGATAATTCTCCGAGGTATACATGGTGGACGTAAACGGTATTAATACCCCCTCGCCATTACGCACGCTGATTCCCAGGGCATCCCGGTGACCATGCGGGGCTTCCAGAATACGTGTATGAAAGACAATCTCAATATCGTCTTTTTGTTCAGCCACAAAAAAACTGTATCCGCCTTCTGCAAAAACACCCAGTCGTTTGCGCGGGGAATCATCAAGCTCACGGCCTTTTGTATCGAGCAGATGCCCGTTACGCACAAGATCAGGGTTCATATCAAACAACACTGTCATATCTTCTCCCGGCTTGCTGTAAGGCATACCGTCCACTTCACCATCTGCCCCTGCCATATAGAGGCCAGCAGTAATCATATTCGCGAGTTTTTGTTGATACTGGTCAGATATCGGCCAACCAATGTTCCGGGCGACACGCAGTATTTCAAGAAATGAATGAAGAGTATAAAAATGATAAAAACCGGATTGTTCAAAATGAATACCATCAGCGGAAACATTGTCCGCCATTTGCTGTTCAGCCCGGGAAAACCCCAGCTGCAATAACTCACGTTGCAATTGGGAGTCATTTTCCACTGTGGCCAGCGCCAGCAGGGCAAGCGCATTATTCAAGCCATGATTATGATCAGGCCGATAGATCGAAGGTCGTCGGACAAACGCCGCATGCTCGGCAATCGCATCGGTAAACATCGCCATATTATTCGCATCAAGATAATTCACTCGTTGCGCTGTCAGCAAAAACCAGGAAAATGCAATGGAACGCCAGGATGTCGCATGTTCGGTCCATGCCCAGTCAGAGGCCGGGGCATCCTGTGGATTGCTTGCCAACCAACTACGCAAAATGGTGTCTGCCTGAGACAGGCGAACAATATCCCCTTCTCCTCCCGCTTTGATGAGGCAGGCGATAAAACGCAAAGAATGAAGATAAAAATAGGAATACCCGGAGACATTATCGCCCAAATCCCATTCTGGATTCAGGCCAATGCCCTTTGGAGCCGTGTTATCCAGTTTCAACTCCCCTTTATCAAGAGCTGCCAGCTTTTCCTCACAGTTTTCCGGTAAATACCGTGGATAAAACACGTAACGATTCTCACCCGATACCGGGCCTTCCCAGGCCACATCAGTCTGCGCAATATCTTTTGATAAATAGTGTTCAGCCGCAAACCCACCCACCAGCGCCAACACAACCACCACCAAAAATATGGCAGCAACACGCAGTATTTTTCCAAATCCCAATTTCATACTCCATCCATCAAATCAATGACCGTATTTCACGTCAAATCACAAACCTATGTCACCGCAACTTTGCTGATCACATACCGGTACTTCCCCGAGCGTTCCGGTTTTATTTTTTCCACCCTTTCCACATCAATGCTGACATTCTCACCAAGACGTTGTTTAAAACCGGACTTAATATTGGCAACATGCTGTTCTGAAAAACATTCATCACCCACCACTTCCACACGAGTCCATTCCAGGGTTTCCTGAATAATTTTAAAGGACTTTATGGCTTCCATTTCACGTAATACATAAATCAGTGCCAGTCCGTGCATCACCGTGCCATCGGCAGCAATAATAAAATCAGTGGTTCTGCCATGAATTTCCTTGAGCATGGGCAGTCCGCGTCCACATGAACAGGTTTCGGTACTCAACGAAGCCACATCACCAGTGCGGTAGCGGATAAAGGGAAAATCATCGGTACACAGGTGGGTAATAACCACTTCGCCACTTTCCCCATCCGGCACAACCTTGCCCTGCGAGTCTACGATCTCGACGATGATATCCTCGGCGGTGATATGCATTCCACCTTCGGAACATTCGTGGGCGATAAAACCGGCATCACGCCCACCATAACCGTTGGCAACCTTGCAGCCGAAACGACGTTCAATTTTTTCCCGCTGCTCTTGATATAATCGTTCCGAAGTCACAAAGGCGACCTTGATACCAAGATCATCTAACGGCAAACCCCTGTTTTCTGCATGCTGGGCAATATGTGCCAGTACCGATGGATAACCAAATAACATACGCGGACGTATGGAACGAATGGCAACGATAAACTCATTCAAATGCGTTTCTGACATCTCAAAGGCAGGCAGCAATGTTGACCTGAACATACGGTCACGCAACAAGCGAAACCGGTCCTGCGCACCCAGCTCAATCGGTGACCCCCACAGTACAATTTCCTTATCCCCGATATCCACATCCCACCAGCGTGTGGCACGCCACTTGGCAGCGACATCGTGACTCACGCGGGAATGTCCAATAAAAAACACCAGCGGTTCTCCAGATGATCCGCCCGTGTTGAATTGTGAAAGCCGAGTCGCATTATCGGCTTTTAAATCCTGCTGATTTTCTTTGATCAGCTTTTTGTCCAGAAAAGGCAACTGCTGAAGATCGGTAACGGATTTCACTGATGAAACATCAAACCCAAGCCTGTCAAACAGGGAGCGGTAATAAGGCACATGCGCATAGACCTGAGAAAGAAAGGCCTGCAAACGCTGCACACGGTACGCTTCCAATACTTCGCGAGACCACCACTGGCTGTTTTCCATGGCCTTTTTGACGCTGACCGTGGTGTGCCCCTTCAGCTTTTCGTGCAAGGGAAATGCGGCACCGGATATTAATGAGGTGTACAGGTTTTTCATGTCACTATGAGTGTGTCGCCGTGAAGAATATGCAAGATATAAACAGATAAGTGCCACATTTTACCATTTTTTATCTATTCTCCGGCCTTCTTTTTTTGTTGTTATGACCACAAAGTTTTATTTTTCTGTTTCTTCTGCGTTAACAACACTCAGTTTGTCGGTACCACGGGTTCATTTATTGATGCCAACTATTTCGGTATACAAACGCAGATAATTTTCCGCACTACGCTCTACGCCATAATCGGCAAGACATCGCTTGCGAGCCGCCTCTCCCATCGTCCGTCGTAACGCCGGATCATTAACCAGCGCCGTCAATGCAGCGGACAAGGCATCAACATCACCCGGTGGCACCACTTTTCCCTGAACCCCATCATCGATGACCGTGGGCATTGCCCCCACCGCCGTCACTACCGCCGGTATGCCTCCGCCCATTGCCTCAAGTAAAGCAATGGGTAAACCTTCCGCGTGTGAGGGCAGCACAAAAATATCGGCTTTTTCCAGCCAGCGGTGTTTGTCCTCACCATAGGCTGGTCCAATCAGCTTGACGCGATCCGCCATACCTGCCTCGTTGATACGCGCCTGCGCCGCATCTGAAATACCCGGGTCATCCTCCCCGCCCACCAATGCCAGCATAGCCTCAGCCGGAACGGCAGGCATGGCATCAATCAATTCCCACACACCCTTGCGTTGCGACAAATTGCCGAGAAATAAAATGAACACCGTTTGCATCGCATTTTCTGTTTCCACCGGCTCGTCACGCACAGGAACGCCATTGGCAATAACACATAATTGTGCGCCAGGCAGTCTGTCAGTCAGGGTTTCCTGCCAGGTTTCCGACAACACCACCACTCGGTTGGCCCGGCGCGCCAGCCATCGTGCGAGAAACAATAGCGGAGCAGGCAATTCATCCAAAAAGCGGTCAAAACGGGCACCATGAATGTGTAATACCACCGGCTGTGCCAATAACCGTGCAATAATCACCAATGTCCCGTCCAGAAAATAAGTCAGTCCGCTACAAGTATGAATATGGGCGACAGACTGGCCTTTGCCCCGCAATGCGGATGCCCAGCGCTTCCACAAGCTGACACGGGCAACAATTCCCGTTAGCAGAGACCGCCCTTCGGAAGTTTGTTTTGCTGTGTTGAAAGGCACAAGTGCCACCCGGTCAGCAAGGCTGGATTGACTGATATCACCAATGACCGTTGCCATGCCACCAATAGCCGGAGGCAAGGGGCCAGCCATCACCACATTCAGCCCCGTCATATCATGGACTTTTTTATCTTCTGAAGGACTGGCGGACACGGTTATTGACCCGCCATCGCCATGGCATAAACATCACGATAGCGCGCCACACTGACTGGCCAGTTCCGCTCCTGGTCCACAAATTCACGCCCGGCCTTTCGTAAATCCGCCCAACGCTCGCGCTGGTTAAACAATTCAATGGCGGCATCGGCAAGCGCACCGGAGTCACCTGCGCGAAACAAACACCCTGTTTTTCCATCAACAATCAATTCTTTGTGTCCCCCGACATCGGACGCCAACACAATACGTCCCTGCGCCATCGCTTCCAGCGGTTTTAGTGGCGTAACCAGCTCTGTCAGGCGCATGGAAAGACGTGGGTAAACAAAAATATCCACCAGATTGTAATAGCGCTGCACCTCATCATGGGGAACCCGGCCAGTGAAGATAACCTGTTGATCCAGTCCCAGATCCGTCACCTGTTTGCGCAACTGTTCATCCTGCGGTCCACCACCGACCAGCAACAGACGCGCCTCCGGGTTTGTTTTCAATATTTTGGGCATGGCTTCCACCAATAAGGGAAGCCCTTCATACGCATAAAAAGAACCAATAAAACCCAGCACCTGTTTTCCCTCAAGCCCCAGTTCACTCAACAGTGCAGGGTCCGCTACACCACCCACTTCAAATTTTTCCGCATCCACCGCATTGGGAATCACCGTAATACGATCTTCTGCAACCCCCCGGTTAGCGATATCACCTCGCAAACCTTCACAAATAGTCGTAACGGCATTGGCACGTCGTAACACACGGGTTTCCATGGCGCGTGTCAAACGATAACGGAGACCACCCTCACTGGAGGTACCATGATCAACGGCGGCATCCTCCCAAAATGCACGCACCTCATAAACCACTGGAATTCCCAAACGCCGCCCCGCCCGTAACGCGGCAATACCGTTTAATGCCGGAGAGTGTGCATGCAGGATATCCGGCTTTACCTCGGCCAACACTTTCTCCAGCCGACAAGTCAGCGCCGGAATAATTGCCAGCTGATTAAGAACGGGTAATTTAGCCAGCCAACCTGAAACCGGGGGGGTGCGATAAAAATGCAACCCATCGATATCCTCTTCCGCCGGTGCATCCAGATAATGCTTCGGGCTGGTGAGGTGGAATGTTTCCCAACCCATGGCATGCTGCTGACGCAAAATCGCCGCTGTACGAAAAGTGTACCCGCTGTGAAGCGGAATGGAATGATCCAGTACGTGTAATATTCTCATCGCTGACTAAATCCCGGTTTTTCAGTGGCACTGATATACGCCAAATTCATTAGCACTTATACCCGAGCAATTATATAGTTATGTTCTTCATTCGAAATCTCGATGGTTTTTTCTGACCAGCGTAGATTAATCGATTGCGGTAATGGTATTTCAATGTCTTCTATGCTTTGTATTACCGGTTTAATATAATTTTCTATAAAAATAGAAATCACATCCCCTGCTTCTTCCTCGATGTGGTTCCATGCTTCTTCACCATGATAGAATACGCCACCGCATTGCAGAAATTTATTTGACAGCTCAGTCAGCCTGTCAGATGGCGTTGGATCTAACACTAATAATACAGGTATAAACCCTGCCGCCTGACTTTCAACAGGAAATGAAAGTTCTTCGCTGAATCTGCCTTGTCCGCTAGCCGCAATGGTAACGCGCAACTTAAGTTCATAGGTACAATTGCTGGCTGGAACGAAACAATCAATTTGCCGACCCTTATTTATCGGTTGACCATCAGAGTCAAGTCTTTTAACCGGAGAGTTTCTTGCCCCAACAGGCTCACCACCGAGACAACTCGCCAAAATTGGCTCAAATAAATAGCCTGTTTCTTGTGCCGAGCGATTGTCTATATCATAAATCCATTTACGCCAAACCATCCAGTTTGCAAGAAGAGCAGTATCACACTCTCCATATTCCAAAAGGACTCTGGGGCCAATCTGGTCCATATCAGGCACGGGCTGACAGGAAAGAATTCTTCTGTATTTAATTCGACGACGATGCAAAGCTGAAAGGTTTTCAATAAACAACCCAAAGTCATTATCCCTGCTAAAACATAATGCTAAAGCATCAAGGATTGCCTCAGGTGTAATATCATTATTTTTTTGCCCATCAAACCAGCTTAAAGGTATTCGATAGTATGCATCATCAGGCAATGTGACGGCATTTATATCAGCGCCCTCAAACGACCAACCCAAGTCGCTTACTGCAATTGAGATTAAAGATAAAAGTTCACCGTCTGAAATAATCACCTGAGCACCACCTGAGCCGTGCATTTTACATTTTGAATACAGGTTTCTAATAAAAGCTGTGCCAGCCATATAATTATTCGAACAGGTTTCCCTGCTGATCCTTGTTATTATTCAAAAGCCCTCCCAACAACAACTCTGTTCGTTTAAGCGCGGGACTCATTGCATTTGCTTTCGTAAGCAAAAAACCAAGCATTTTACCCGAGCTTATAGCTTTAGCATTAAAATCGTAATCATCCTTAATGTGTTCCGCAAATATGCGCGCTAATAATGGTGGAATTGCATTACCTATCTGCTGTATTTTCTGTGATGCATTACCGCAAAAATTGAACGTATCCGGGAAAGTTTGTATACGTGCCGATTCTCGAATCGTCAGAGGACGATCTTCAACAGGGTGGATAAGCTCCCGTGTGGCTGCACCCGTTATCGTCAAACACGGTTCGTTGGCGTGTAATTTTTTTAACCCCGAAGGTGCGCCACCACGTTTTTCCGTTGGTGTACCATCAGCCACCCGTCTGTTAGCCCTTTTTTTGAATGATTCATGCTGAAGCCTTAAAGGCAAATCCTTCATCGTCTGCCCCGGCTTTAGTGCTATTATCCTTTCAAGTTGAATACCTTTTATTTCTGGAAAATAATGATCCGTTATTTCCGCCGAGTTTCCTCTAAGCAATAAATCAAAATTATCAACTGGCAGCACATCCAACGGTTTCAAAACCTGAAATTTATCACTTGCTGCAGAAGGAAGGCTGTTTATGGCATGACTGATTGTAACATCAGAATTTCTGAAAATTTGACCAGATACGTTTAACGTTGGCTCAGGCATTTTAAAATCATGACCAAGCCGATTACCAACAATCAGTACTCGTTTCCGCCTTTGAGGAACGCCATACTCTTGAGAATATATTTTTTCAATTCGAATATCATATCCAAGTTCAGTGAATGCACTGGCAGCTTCAAACACATACTTACCTTCATTTGAAGTCAACAATCCTTCAACGTTCTCCATTATAAACCATTTGGGGTTTATCGTTTTGAGTGCCCTAATATAACTTTTAAGTAGATAATTTCTCGGGTCATCCCAAAAACGGGCTCCCGCTGTTGAAAACCCCTGACAGGGTGGGCCTCCAACCAGAATATCAAGTTCTCCGGGCCGCAAATCAACAGTCATCATGATTTCATTGAAATCCAGGTTATCAATGTCTTCATGACTACACAGGGTGTCAGGGAAATTTTTTTTATAGGTCTCAACTGCGGCAACATCTTTATCATTTGCATACAAAATAGAATAGCCCGCTTGTTTGAATCCAAGAGAACACCCACCTGCACCACAAAATAGACTAATTGCTGTTGGCTTCATTTATGACCACTATATTCTTCTGAAAATATCACCCGGACTATTCTACCTTGGAATGATGCAATATTCAGGTTCAACTAACGTACTGACAGCTTTTCATTTTCCGCCCAAAACCTGGCGCTGAAACGACTCATACATAAACAACGACCACAGGGCTGCACTGTGATCCTGCAAACCCGATTGGTGATCATCAATTAAACGGGTCAGGAAACGACGGTCAAATATGCCGGTATCCAGCAGACAATCACTCAACACGGACTCCCGCACCCGCTCACGCAACGGGCCACGAAACCATTGTGCGATAGGGACAGCAAAACCCTGCTTTTTTCGATACATGAGATCCTGCGACAAGTGAGGTGCCATGGCCTTCTTGAACAGATATTTTCCGTCGTTACCCCGTAGCTTCAAATCCGGTGACAGGCCTGAGGTCCATTCCACCACTTTGTGGTCCAGTAATGGTACCCGTACCTCCAGGGCGTGCGCCATGCTGACACGGTCCACCTTGGTCAGAATATCACCGGGAAGATAAGTCTTCATATCCAGGTATTGCATCCTCGACAAAGGATGCTCTGCTGGTGAATCTTTGTCGTGCCCTTTTAATACGTCAAGCGCATGATAACCTTGAAGCTCTGACCGGAAAGATGTTGAAAAAAGCTGCTGGCGTAAAGAATCTTTCAACACGCAGGAAATATCGAAGTAGCTTTCGACGGGCGTTTTTGCCAGCGACTGAAACAATGCCTTTGCACGAAAAATCCGGGGAGCCCAAAGTGCCTTGGGGTATACCTTCCCCAAACCGCCAAACACCAGACTGCGAAAACGCTGAGGAAATACATCACGGAGATTCTGCTCACGCATAAACCACTGGTAACGCCGATACCCTGCAAGAATTTCATCACCACCATCACCGGAAAGTGCCACGGTGACCTTTTTCTTGGCCAGCTCACACACTCGATAAGTAGGAATAGCCGAACTGTCTGCGTAAGGCTCATCGTACAACATGGCCAAACGATCAATCAGATCAAAGTCATCACTGTCTACCTGCCAGACAGTGTGTTGCGTGTTGTATTGCTTCGCAACTTCATTGGCATAACCGGATTCGTCATAACGCGGATCAGCAAAAGCAATTGAACAGGTGTTGACCGGATCATCGGACAAGCCCGCCATCATCGCTACCACGGCGCTGGAGTCCAGCCCACCGGAAAGAAATGCCCCCAGCGGCACTTCCGCGATCATGCGAATTTTTACCGCTTCGGTCATGCGATCAGCAAGTTCTTTCGCGTATTCCGCTTCTTCCTGTTTTGGCAATGTATCGAAGGGCACGTCCCAATATTGTTTGCAAACAGGCGCACGCCCATTCCGGGTGATAGATAACGTATATCCCGGTGATAATTTGTGTGCGTGGGAGAGTATGGTTTTAGGTTCGGGTACGTACCCGTAAGCAAAATAATCTTCAACCGCCGTCGGTTCAATATGACGAGGGAGGTCGGGGTGCTGTAAAAGCGCTTTCAATTCCGAGCCGAAAATGAAGTGCCCATTGGGCAGCATTGAATAATACAGCGGTTTGATACCTAACCGGTCTCGCGCAATAAACAATTGTTCCTGCTTACTGTCCCATATCGCAAAAACAAACATGCCACGAAAACGGTCAACACACGCTTCTCCCCACTCCTCCCAGGCATGCACGATGACTTCAGTATCGGAATGTGTACGAAATGTGTGCCCCTTCTGGCGCAGTTCCTTTGCCAGTTCGGCAAAATTATAAATCTCGCCATTGAATACCACGACCACTGATCCGTCTTCGTTAAACAAGGGTTGCTGCCCACCAGAACGGTCAATAATGGACAGGCGGCGATGCCCCAGACCTAAACCTGGCGCAGTATGAATACCACCCTCATCCGGCCCGCGATGAAACAGTGATTCATTCATCCGAACCAGTAAATCACGATCCACTTCGCGCTTTGAACGCGTATCAAATATTCCGGTAAGCCCGCACACAATTTTTATCCGTTAGTCCGCAATCACTGCAATAAGTAAGATTCACTACCTTGCGCCCAACAGGTCGCTATAAACAGTGAGGTATTCGTTCACCATGTTTTCGATGGAAAACTGTTGCTCTACACGCGCTCGCCCTGCACGCCCTTGCTGATGTTGTTTGCTTCTGTCATCAACATAGCGTTGTAGTACGGTCGCCAGCGCTTCCGGGTTTTCGGCAGGTACCAGCTCGCCCGTTACTCCCTCCTCCACCAGTTCCGGATTCCCACCGACACGGGTCGCCACCACCGGAAGCCCGGTGGCCATGGCTTCCAGAATCGTGTTGGAAATACCTTCTGATTTCGACGGCAGAACAAACACATCGAAACAACGCATAAGCTGGGGGATATTATCCAGCGAACCCGGCAACCAGGCCAAATCAGCCACGTTAGCTTTTTCCAGAATGTCTGACACTTCTTTTTTCAAAGGCCCGTCCCCGACAATAACCAGACGCAATGTCTTTCGTCCGTCGGGTACAACATCAAGTAGTTTCACAAAGGCTCGGGCCAGGTTAGCTTGATCTTTGATAGCCGCCAACCGTCCAACCGTGCCAATCACCAGACAATCCGTCGTGGCAAAGTTTTCCAAAGGAAGGTTTTCGCGGCTGGGCACGGCAGGAAAAAACGTGTCCAGCGAAACGCCATTGTATATCTGCGCAATCTTTTTGTCCGGCACTCCGATACTGTCACGCAGCCAGGTTTCAAGATCCCGGGAAAGCGGGATGTATTTATGCACCAGCGGACGAAAAAGCCGCCGTAACAATGCGTACTTCCACTCACTGCTATTGAGGTCCATTTCCCGGCCATGTTCGCCATGAACGCGGCAGTGTACACCCGCCAACAACGCGGGAGCCAGCCCTTCCATCGCCGCCAGGTTTCGGGTATGAACAATATCAGGACGCAATTTTCGCAGTAATTTCCATAAATCAAGGTACATTTTGTAATCGATGCCTTCACGCTTGTGCAGCGCAAAAAACGACACGTCGTCACTCAGAATACGTTGTTTAAAGTGGGTGTATTCGGTAAGGCAGATCACCGCGTGCCGATAACGTCCAGGGGGTGTCCGGTTGATCAGATTGACAAGACCGTTTTCCAACCCGCCCACATCCAGGCGAAAAATAATATGCACAACAAGAGGGGGGCGTACAACCGAAGTATGCTGAGCCTCCATTGCTCCGCTGGTTTCTTCAACGTTGACAGAAAACGATTTTGTCATTGTTGATCCGGCGCAACCATGTTGATTTCTGCGGTGCCGGCATTCTCGTTTACCACAACAATATCAGCGCCTACATTCTCAAGAAAATCCGTTAAGTCATCGCGCGCTTCTTGCGGATCTATCGTGTAGTCCCTTGCAACCACCACTAACATCGCATCAACCTTGTGATTTCTCAGACGCTCCCATGATTCCAGCATTTTAGCCATCACACGATTAGCCGTAACAGCACCATTAATATTGTACCAGTGCCAGACTATGCGACGTTTATCTGCGGAGCGAATATCCGTTTCTGCGACAGAAACACGTTTCCCGGATGGCATGGTGACGGCAACACTATTATCCTGTACACGCCGCCACTGTTCCTGGTCATACACCCGGTTAAGAGAGCCAACCAGTTCCTTGCCATTATCCTGATTTCCGTAATAGGCAACATAAAAATAAACCGTTTCAGCCTGATGTTGGTATTGCCGGTAAACAGTCTTGTCTGCGCCGGTATAACTGGGTTGCCAGGTATCGTCACTGGCGACTGGGCCCGTCCATACACCCGATGATTTCGGCAGTTCAAACCGCACTTCCTGCCCCGTGATAGCGGATGAAGCGCTCAACAAGCTGCTGGCATAAGTGCCACTGGCAAGAAAAATAACAGCGAAGGCGGAAGCAATAATCAATCGATAATGATTTGATGACGGCACAACGGTGTCAGCTTGTGGTTTTTTCAAGACACTGGAATCATCCATGGGCTCCTCACGCCAGAAAGACCCAAACCAGAAAAGCAATAACATAACGATGCCGAAAAAAACCCAGCCGTAGAGAATATGGTCTACGCCGGTGGCAATACGCATATCGCTAAGGTAGGCGATCATCACAATGCCGTAGGCACGTATACCATTGGCAACGATAGGAACGATGATACCCAATAAAATAAAACCGGTGCGTTTCCAATAACTCCGATAAGTCATGTAGGCATAAATGCTGCTAAGCGCAATGGAGGCAATCAGATAACGAATACCGCTACAACCTTCGGCCACCACAAAATGTCCACCGGGAATGGTGAGGTAGAGCCCTTCCCAATAGACAGGTATCCCACTCAATATCAACGCCTGCACGGCGAACCATGCGGTTTGATCCTGTAATGGCGCAACCAGAAATTCACCAAAGGGTACTGCAAAAATCAAATAGCCAAGGGGAAACATCATTGCCCTTGCCACCGCATTGCCAAACAGCAACACGACCAAAATGGGAATAAGACTGACAAAAACCAGTTGCTGTATGAGCTGAACTTCTGCAACCCATGCTGCTAACCATAACAAGAGAAAAACCGCTAATACCGGCAATACCATCAGGTTTGGTACAGGCACCATCTGGCGTAACTGTTTCCGGCGTTGCCACACAAGATAAATACTGATTGGCACTATCAGAAACCCGTGAGCATAGGTTTCCGAGCGTATCCAGATCGCCACAATAGAGGCAGCAGTCTCCCAATATAGCACCAGCGCCACCAGCCAAAGCAAACCGAAAGATATCAGCGCGTGTCGCCACTGATCATTGGCGCGATGGGTATTCGTCTCCACAGCAGACGTTTCTATCGAGACACCACCGTCGTTGGCATTTTTTGAGGCTTCCTGCGTTAGCGAATTCGTACCGCTCATTGGTTTTCCGCCCCCGTACCGGCATCGCCGGAATTTTCCAATAACTGTTCTATTCGGCTGAGATTACGCGCCCAGTTGTAATGTTCAGTAATGCAGGAACGGCCTGCTTTGCCCAGTGCCTCACCACTGTCTGTGGTCAATAATTTGACAGCCTTGCTTGCTATTTCTTCTGGCCCATCAGCTCTCAGCGTTTCCAGTGCCGGGCAACCCACAATACCGTCCAGTGCCGCCGAAGTTGCCAGCACGGGTTTTTCCATGGACATGGCCTCCAGCACCTTGTTTTGCACACCCCGTGCAATTCTTAACGGGGCAACGGCAGCCTGTGCATGAGCCAGATACGGGCGAATATCCTTTACAGAACCTGTTACATGCACCCCCGCTCCCGCACTCAGTTTTTTTACCCCCTCGCCGGGGCGTCCTCCAACAATATAAAAGCATGCATCAGGCACCTGCTGAAGAATCTTTGGGAATACCGTTTGTGCAAACCACACAACAGCATCAGCATTGGCCCAATAATCCATTGCCCCTGTAAACACCAATACCCGCTCCTCTGGTGCATAGGGGTTTGGCAGATTGTGGCTTCGGGAAAAATAGTCGGCATCAACGCCGTTTTCGATATAACTCACCCGGGAGGCGCTTTCCGGTGCCAGTTTTTTAAACATGTCCGATTCAGCCTGCGATACAAAAATTGAGGCATCAAACTGTCTTGCCACGCGGCGCTCAAATGTCAGCAGGGTTTTACTTTCACGTTTGTACAGCCAGCTCATGGGCCATTTTAACGACTCGCTGTATTGCTGCCATTTATCGGAATCAATATCGACAAAATCGACCACACGGCGAATATGACTGGCACTGTCCTGTAGCAGGTATTGGCACATAGCCGAAGAAAAAACCAGTACCCTTTTTATGTCATGCTCACGCAGGGTAGCGTCCACCCATTTGCACATGCGCGCATTCCGGTAATAAGGCAGAGTCAGCGCCTCACCCGTAAGAAACCCTCGGGTACTGCGCAACCTGGCAGAAAGAGGATTCAGCCCCTCATAACAAGTCTCTCCGCAAAGTTTGTCCAGTTCGGCAGTATATTGCCAGTCAACCGGGTCATCAATAAACGTACCGAGATGCACCCGGTAATCTTTGACCAGCTGTTTGAGCAAATTAAATGAACGAATCTTATCGCCCTTATTGGGTGGATAGGGAATACGATGAGTGAGAAATAACAGGTCTTCCACGTCAATCAGCCCTGCAAATCATTGATTGACCACCGCAGAATCAGCATGACTGGCTTCAGTTTGTAACTGATCCAGGGAAATGATGTCCTCGAAACTTTCCCGCTCACGAATCAACTCCGCCTTGCCTCCCTGCAACATAACCGCCGAGGGTCGTGGATTGGAAAAATTCATCTGGTTCGGCACAAAATAAGCACCGGCATCCATGATCGCCAAAATATCTCCCGCGTTAACGGCAGGCAGCTCTTTTAGCTTGAAAAGTATATCGCCAGGATGACACAGAGGGCCAAATACACTGCACCGGCCACTACGCGGCGCACTCATTTTTGAGGCCACAAACAACTCATGATATTCGTAACCTGTTGGCATAGCGATATTTTTTCCGCCATTGGCAATAATATTGGTGACACCATTAGCACCCGCTTTGGTGGCCAATACTTCCAGCAACAAAATCTGCGCACTGCTGGTGATAGCACGCCCTGGTTCAAATATCAGGGTGGGAACATCAGGGTCAGTCAAAGAGTAATACTGACTCATCAACCTGGAAATGGCTTTTCCATACTCCGAAATATTGGGACAGGCCTCTGTGTCCAACGGTCGCACTGGCATGTCATTATTCCGCATCATCATATCCACGCCGGAAAATTCCCTGACAGTGGGCACACCAAAACCGCCACCAAAATCAAAATAACGAATATCAATGTCAAGGTCACGTTTCAGCACACGGGCAAATTCCAATACTTCTTTTATTGCCGTCAGATAGATGTCTATATCGCGAATCCCGGTACCGAGGTGTACATGTATGCCACAAGGTTCAAGCTGTTCGTGCTGACATAATTGCTGAAATGCCTTCAACGCATCACCATTGCCAATACCCAGGCCAAACTGCGCGGACCACCCCACCGAAGTCACCACCCGCACACCGACCCGCTGGCGGTGACCGTATTTCTTCGCCAGATCTGCAATCCACTCGATTTCGTGTAAACCATCAATATTGATAATTTTGGCCTGGTTGGAAACGGCCAACGCCAGCCCCTCACGGGTTTTACCGGGACCATTGACGATGATGGAAGACCCGGGCACACCCAGCTTTAGGGCCAGCCAGAGTTCAAAATGGGAAATAACCTCCGCGCAGGCACCACATTCATGCAATGCACGAATGACCTGTGGCAACGGGTTGGTCTTGTAGGAGGTACCAATCACAACCTTGGGATAATGATCAGCAAACGCATCGTAAAAGGCGCGATAGTTGCGGGCCAGTCTCTCTCCGTCCACCACATACAACGGCGCGCCATATTCCCTGGCAAGGGAAACCAGATCACAGCCTTGCGCTTCCAAGTGACCCGCATCATTAATACTTAAATCCCAGTGGGAAGGAGCAAGCCCGCGCAAATCCAGCCCCCGACGCGCAAACTCCTTGCGGTCAGCGGCAGCAACCCTGTGAAGAAATGCCCGTGTGAGGATGTTTTTAAGCTTCCTGATCATTGTCAAGCCCCCGCCCTGCACCGTAAACAAGGACAAAAAATGATGATAAAAAAATTTCCCGGCCCGGACCGGTAGTCGCCGTGGCAACACGAAGAGACATTATTGACATGTTATATTCGCTTCCTGCGCAAATGTGTAAACCAGATTATACGCGCATGAACGCGACACTTGAGATCTCAAAGGCATTCTGTCGGACACAAACCCACTACGTACGGCCCCGCCTGAACCACTAAACCCTGAACTCGGTGCATTTTAGGGAAACGCGAGGACACGCGCAATTTTATGAGTAGGATATCCGGCAATAATTAGACTCATTCTATTTTTATCCGGCGACTCTCTTGTACAGGCTCCTTCCTACAGTCTCAATCGTTGACAAACATGTGCTGGCGGATGACACCCAACAGCCGCCACAACAGGGTTCAGATTGTGCGTTGAGCGGTGTTGATCGCTTCCAAAGATCAAATACTCTTTAATTCCCCAAAATGCTGCGTGACAAAAATATTGACATGTCTGCCGCCAATCTCACCCTCAACACCATTTGCGGTCAGTGACGCATTAGAAATACCACCAAGAACACCGGTACTCAACAGGTCACCTGGCATAACGTCAGCTCCGGCACCATACCAAAACCCAGAGGTCGAACCAGAACCGGAAATTGATCTTCCAGTAAATACTTCCATATACCAATATCAAACGCTGTGGTCTTTCCTGTTATTTTTACACCATTACCGAAAGCCCGATATTACCGCAGTTTTTTTGAAACCAAACAGGCAGTGACCAAAGCCACCGGCCACCCATTGCCATAAATTTCATAACCAACTCCATATTCCGTTTATGATTCACTGGCCTCCAATCTCTTTCCTTATGGGTTTTACTTCCAGACATAACACCAAAATTACTTGCAGCATAAGCTATGCTAAAAAATCATAAAAACATGATTACCATTGCAATCGTTACAGTCACACGATTTTTTTCATATGATGTATCTCCCTGATAAAATATGTGGAAAACAGCCTGTTATTGATCAAATAAAGTTTAAATAACACTTCAGAATTACTATTTATAACAATCCTGTAAAAAATAATAACAATGAAATTGTTTTAGTAAAAAAAATCAGGCTAGTGGCAGCTATAGCCATTAAATGGCAACTATACCGATTAAATGGCATGTGGACTTAACCGATAGAATATTTCAACCAAAAAATATTTTTTCGTATAAAATATAACAAACCTAATACAAAATATTAATTTCAAAAATCGCAGTTATCTCGACAAGGAAGACATAACCAAATGAGCATGACAACCAGGATTATGATATGGATGGGCTGTGGTTTGGTGATTGGCAGTTTAATTAAAGCATTCGCCAGTGATGTTGTATTTATCCAGGAGTACCTGGTCAATGGAATTTTTCATGTCATAGGCAGTATTTTTATTAATGTGTTAAAAATGCTGGTGGTTCCACTATTGACATTTTCTCTTATTTCTGGTGTTTGCGGCATAGGAGATATTGGAATTTTGAGACGTATAAGCAGCAAATCATTTCTGTTATTTATTCTGACCACAGTTTTGGCAACATCCCTAGCCATTACCCTGGCGGTCATCATCGAACCAGGCCAGGGGTTTGATATAACTCAAACAAGTCAAAACACATTACCTCCCCCACTCACGCCGTCATGGACACAGATTCTTACTGATTTAATACCAAACAATCCTGTAGCTGCTTATTCTGAAGGAAATATGTTACAAATAATTTTTTTTACCATTTTGTTTTCCATTGGCATATTAATAACTGGAAAATGGGGTCAGCCCATAATTAAATATGCCGAAACAATGAATGAAATAATGATGCAGGTTGTCGTCGTAGTAATGAAAGTAGCACCTATTGGTATATTTGCACTGATGGCAAAAACATTTTCCGAACAGGGGCCGGAGTTGATTTTACCCATGATTAATTATTTTTCTCTTGTCGCTATTGTGTTGATTCTTCACGCAACGGGAACATTGATGATCTTGCTAAAAATAACGAGTCAATTAAGCCCCAAAATTTTGATGAAAAAAATTCGTTCAGTACAAATATGTGCATTTAGTACTGCAAGCTCAAATGCCACCATTCCTGTCACGCAACGTACCGCAGAAAAATGCCTGGGCATTGATAATAAAACCGCCTCGTTTGTGATTCCTTTAGGGGCAACATTAAATATGGATGGCACAGCCATTACTCATGGTGTCGCGACGGTGTTTATTGCAAATATTTATGGAGTAGAACTTGGCATCATGGATTATCTTGCTATCGTTAGCATGACAGTATTGGCATCCATTGGTACTGCGGGAATACCAGGACTTGGACTGGCAATGTTGGCGATGATATTTATTCAGGTTGGATTGCCTGTAGAAGCGATTGCTTTGATTCTGGGAGTAGACCGTATACTGGACATGCTACGCACAGTAGTGAATGTTACAGGAGACACAGTCATCGCCGCGATTATTGCTCGCAGTGAAAATAATATATCAATGGATATTTTCAATGATCCTGACGCAGGACAGAAAGAAGTAAATTTACCTTCTCGAAGGAATTCACAATAAATATATTTCAGGTAAATTTGTAATAAACTTCCGCCTCATATAAACCCCTTCAATAACTCTATTTGTTTTCGGTAAAATTTTTAATTTCCGGAAATTTTTCTAAAAACATCTGCGATATAAATTTCATTGCTTAATATTAGCAATATTATTTTTACAGCTTTATAATTTTTTTCGGCACATAATATTTATCCTTAAAAAATATTATGTGGAAAACCACTTGTTTTTAATCAAACAGAATGTTGCAATAACTATCTAATATTACGAATTGAAACAGCCCTGAAAAATACAATAACCACTTGATAATTTTCGTAAAGCCGAAATCGACCAAGTGGTAACTATAAGGGTTAAATGGTTGATATAGCAATTAAGCGGCATGCTTCACCATACAACTATCGGTTTCTATTTTGACACAATGCAAACTTCTCGCATGACGTCAATTACGGAGAATCAGCTGAATGCAAAATATTTTATTTTTGGAACACATGATTCCCTTGTTACAACACATGCTGGTATTTCTGGGACTCGCTTATTTATTCACAAAAACACCGGTATTTACCGCACTGGTCAACAACTCACTCTCATTACCGGACAAGGCAATCATCTACCTGGTTTTTTCCGGTTTTTGCATTCTGGGAACAACTTTTAGTGAACCATCAGTACAAACCGATGATGCCATCGCCAATACGCGAGCAATAGGGGCTGTTCTGGGTGGATTGCTCGGTGGCCCTATCGTTGGTTTTCTGGTGGGGATTACAGGGGGAATTCATCGGGTTTTCAGTATGTCGTCCATCAGTGACCCCATTAACTATATTGACATAGCCTGTGCTGTTGCCACAACATTTGAAGGACTGGTTGCAGGATGTGTGCATCATTACCTGTCCCGTAAAGGTAAAATCGAGACACTGTTTTCCCCCCGCATTGTCTGGCTGGTTGCATTCGTTGTCGGGCTGGGGCATGTGGCTATTATTTTGTTGTTCGGACTATATACAGGCAATGGAATAGAGGCCTGGAATCTGGAAAAGGAAATCGGCCTCCCCATGCTGATTGCCAATTCTGTTGGTGCTGCTTTGATCATGTATATGATCAAAGAACAAAAGAAGGCCTGCGATGAACTCAGCAGTAGTGCTGCGGCATGGAAAATTGCCGATAAAACCGCCAGCATTATTTATGGCCGGTTTAATCAGGAATCCAGCAGAAAAATCGCAGAGATCATTCAGCACGAAACTCGGGTAGGTGCTGTTGCCATTACAGACAGAAACAGGCTGCTTGCATTTGCTGGACTGGGTGAGGACCATCATCGTCCCGGGGCACCCATTTCTTCCGAAGATACGCTGGAAGTGATCCGGGAAAACAAAGTGTTATTTACCGATGGAATCCGCAAAACCTACCAGTGCCGACTGAAAAAATCGTGTAAGCTGGGCTCCTCACTGATTATCCCGTTAAGAGATGATGCTAACAATGAAGTGGTCGGCACCATAAAATTATACGAACCCAAAAATAAGTTATTCCGCAACATCAACCGAAAGCTGGGGGAAAATCTCGCACATTTGTTATCTGGCAGAATTCTGGCAGGCCATTATGAGCTGCAACGAGAACTGCGCATCCAGGACCAACATAAAATCTTGATGGCACAGATTAATCCGCATTTCCTTTATAATGCATTGACAACTATTGGCCATATCACAGGAAAACAGCCTGAAAGAGCCCGTAAACTATTGCATTACCTGTCTGATTTCTTCAGAAAAAACCTGAAAATGTCAGATGACACAACCACTCTGGGTGATGAACGTGAGCATGTGGAGTCTTACCTGGAAATAGAAAAAGCCCGCTTTGAAGATCGATTACAAATTCAGATAAACATTCCGGAACATCTATTGACCCAAGTCATACCTGTTTTTACATTACAGCCCATTGTTGAAAACTCGATCAAACATGGTACCAGTGAATTATTGGGTATCGGTATAATTAAAATTATGTGTGTCGAGAACAATGATAGCTTTATCCTGACGGTCGAAGACAATGCCGGTTTATATAAAAAAAGTAATGCCAATGGCATTGGTCTGAAAATAGATGAGCGCATCAAGATATGCTACGGTAATGACTATGGCATTAGTATACAGTGTGAACCTGAGCAATGGACAAAGGTCAACATTCACCTGCCAAAAAACAAGGAGCAAGCATGATTCACACAATCATTGTTGATGATGAACCCAATGCCCGCGAGGATCTGGAGAAAAAAATCAAAGCCAACCCTGAGTTCGATGTCATCGGCACCTGTGCAAATGCATTTGAAGCCATAAGGGATATAAACAGCAAGCACCCTGACGTGGTTTTTCTTGATATACAAATGCCCAAGATATCCGGCATCGAAATGCTCAGCATGCTGGACAAGGACAATATGCCACGTATTGTTTTTGTGACAGCCCATGGTGAGTATGCCATAGAAGCATTCAAAAAAAATGCCATTGATTTTTTACTCAAACCAGTAAAAGATGATCGCCTGAATATTACTCTGACGCGCTTGAAAGAAAATCATCAACCACAACCCGTCGTTACCGACGTATTTCCTACCGAGCTGACATTCGTCCCGTGTTATCAGGGAAGCCGATATTACCTGATTAATGTTAAAGAAATCATCCATGCATATTCCAACCCGATAACAGGGGTACATCTTGTGACCGGTGACAGCGATCAAGAATTTCAAACCAACCTTCCATTAAAAATATTTGATGACAACAGTCAATTAAAGCGCTGTCACCGGCAGCATATGATCAACCCCGACTACATCAAATTTATCGAAAAACTTGATAATGGTTTGGGCCAGATATCGACTTATGGCAACCATACCATACCGGTTAGCCGAAACTTCATGGACAATTTTCCATCGATTGTTTGATACCAAAAATTCAACATGGCCCAAACACACTCTATTCTGATCAAAAAAACTTCTTCTATACCATTCACCCCAAAATAATCACCACTGATGCCAAAATAACGACTCTTGGCCTAATATCAAGTGAAATTTTCTGCCTGGTAGAATAGTCTCCCTGTGACTAATGGCTTACTTGCCAACAAGTTAAAAGCTATTTTTAAAACACGCTTATACACAACAGGGAAGGGAGAAAAGCATGTGTAGACTATTATTTCTAACTTATATTGTATTTTTATCTTTAACCACTTCACTTGTCGTTAATGCAACAGTTATTGATGGCTCAAACATCTACGATGTCTATGGTGATGAGACATGGCTATACGCGTATGACAACAGTACGATAAATATTCATGAAGGCTCTAATGTTTCCTGGTTATATGGATATGATAATACAAACATAAACATATCAGGCGGGGATATAAGCTGGCTAACATTATATGATCAAAGTGTTACTAACATAACAAGCGTTGAAGACCTCAGCTGGTTGTTAGTCAACGATCGTTCTGAAGTAAACATATTTGGAACAGAATTTAACTATTCAAATGGTAATTTATCCGGCTTATGGGGGAACGGTTTACCGTTTTCTTTTTGGGCTTTGGATGAAACAGATCTTATACAAGGAAATATTTCCAGTAAATTGCCAGAAAATATTAGGCTTCGCTATATTTCAGTTCCTGAACCTGGCACGATACTTTTATTTTTAATCGGATTAACTATCATTTCGTATAAAACAAAATATAACAAACAAGGGTAAGCCGCGACTTTTTTCTGGTTCCCACGGTCCACCGTGGGGACCCATACCTGGTTATGTATTCCCACATAAAAACCACAAAAATATTACTATACAATCCCGCTCATCCCAAAATAACAACCACTCACACCAACACACCACCATTTGCCAGATCGTGGCTGTGACTTCCTGTTTTTCCAGATAATCTCTATATAACCCAGCTGAAATTTTAGCGGGAAACTCTATTTGTTAACAGGAGACCATATGATTGCTCGTCTGACAAAAATCTTATCCACTCTCGGCCCCGGGTTGCTTTATGCCGGTGCTGCGGTCGGTGTATCACATCTGGTCATGTCCACTAAAGCAGGGGCAAGCTATCAGTATATTTTTCTTCTGCTGATCCCGTTGATTCACCTCATCAAGTATCCATTTTATAAATTCGGCCCCCAATATACTGCCCTTACCGGACGAAATATTTTGCATGGGTATTACGATCTCGGGAAATGGGCATTGGGTATTTATGTTGTCATGACCGTGTTGTCCATGTGTCTGATTCAGGCAGCGGTAACCATTGTTACCAGTTCAATCGTCATTCATTTTTTTGGTCTTCAAGTGCCCTCAGAATATATGCCACACCTGCCTGCAATTATGGTTCTCCTTGCCGCAGCAATTATTTTATATGTTGGGCAATACAGTCTGCTGGACAAAGTAATGAAAGCGGTAATCATTATTTTAACGCTGACCACCATCACCGCACTGACTACGGTTTTATTAATGGCTCCCGATGGGGTTCATCCTGAGGCGACACCGATTTTCAGCCTTTATGAATATGCCGACATTATTTTCCTGGCGGCATTTCTCGGCTGGATGCCCGCACCCATGGATGTCAGTGTCTGGCATTCTGTCTGGTCTGAAGAAGCCAATCGAAACAATGGCACCCGTGCCTCTCTTCGTAAAGCAATGCTGGATTTCCGGGTGGGATTTTTTGGTACCGCCCTTTTAGCCATGGCCTTTTTATCGTTAGGTGCATTAGTCATGTTTGGCAGTGACGAGCCGCCATCAGCAATCGGATCTGTTTTTGCTGGTCAGCTTATCACTATGTATACGGATTCATTGGGTAGCTGGGCATATCCATTGATCGGCATCGCTGCGCTGGCTACGATGTTCAGCACCACACTCACCTGTCTGGATGCCTATCCTCGTACGTTGCAAGAAAGTTATTGCATCTGGAAAAGCAACGGTAACCACGAACTTCGAAGAGATGCTTCAAAAACGGTTTACCGTACCATATTATTTACGGCGGTGACTGGTACTATTACCGTATTCCTGATCATCAAAAATGTATCCGGGGCCATGGGGCTGATCGTTACCACTGCCACCATTGTATCTTTTATATCAGCACCCATCATTGCCTATATCAACTTCCGGGTAATGCATGGCAACACTGTTCTGAAAACTGACCGACCCAATGCCTTGATGACCTTATGGAGCCGTTTCGGGATAACTGTTATGACATTGTTCAGTCTTGGGTATTTATGGTTAATTATGACGAAATAAAATGACAGACAAACAGAGGGATGACACATACCTGTTCCTGTTATGATGACAGATCATTAGCTGCGACGATTGAAATTTAGTTTTGGTTTCAGAAAAAACATGTCAAACATCACTATAAAAAATAACCGGCCCAGTCTGTTTGCAATCATTCTCCCCGGCATTCTCATTGCTGCCACCGGAGTTGGAGCCGGTGACCTGGCAACGGCCAGCTTTGCAGGAAGTCAGCTGGGATTGGCTATTTTATGGGCAGTGGTTATCGGCTCTGTGTTCAAGCTCGTACTCACCGAAGGTCTGGCACGCTGGCAGCTTGTCACTGGACAATCCCTGTTAGAAGGACTGGCACAAAGCCTGGGGCCAGTTTTCGCCTGGTTGTTTCTGCCTTATTTAATACTGTGGTCATTTTTTGTCGGTTCTGCACTGATGAGTGCATGCGGTGTGACATTACATGCTTTATTTCCTTTGTTTGAGGATGGCGCTCAGGCCAAAATCATATTCGGTATCACTAGCAGCTTAGTGGGATTAGCACTGGTCTTACTGGGTGGTTTTAAATTATTTGAAAAAATCATGGCATTCAGTATCGCGATCATGTTCGCGGTTGTACTGGTCACCGCCGCCCTGTTATGGCCTGGCATTGACGGCGTGCTACAGGGACTTGTTATGCCCAGCATTCCTAACGCCGATGGCAAAGGTATTGCGTGGACGGTTGCATTGATTGGTGGTGTGGGTGGTACGCTGACAATCCTTTGTTACGGTTACTGGATACGGGAAAAAAACCGTGATTCTGTTGAACATATCCGCACCTGCCGCATTGACCTGGCAACCGGCTATTTACTGACGGCGGTGTTTGGTATCGCCATGGTGATTATTGGCAGCCAACTGGATTTAACCGGCAAAGGTGCCGGATTAATGGTGACACTGGCTAATACCCTGGAGCAATCATTGGGTGAAACCGGACGCTGGTTGTTTCTCATTGGGGCTTTTGGTGCGGTGTTCAGCAGCTTGTTTGGTGTATGGCAGGCAGTGCCCTATTTATTTGCCGACATTTATCGTTTGTTTATTAACCGACGGGCTAATACCGTCACCGTCGATACACGCGCCTGGCCCTATCGTGGTTATTTATTTGCCCTGGCAACCATCCCCATGCTGGGGCTGATGCTGGACTTTAAACAAGTCCAGCAATTTTACGGTATTATTGGTGCTGCATTTCTACCACTATTAGCCATTGCACTGCTGGTCATGAACAGCAATCGCACACGATTGGGGAAATACAGCAATAGTTGGTTCAGTCATGTTTCACTCAGCGCCACAGTGATCTTTTTCTTAGGAATGGCGTGGATGAAATGGAGTACTTAGAACACACAGGCGAACTGGAGAGCAAACCAATTTCCCGCACCATCACTGAACAACCGGGGCTGGAAAAGCTGCGTCAAAGCCTGACTGAAGACGTTATATCAGAGTGACGGAGATGCTTCCTTTCAATAATTTTTTTTATCTCACCCGGATTATCCACATAATGGTTTCTCGCCTGACGAAAAAAAACATTGCATTGGGTAAGCTCCAGTGTAAGAGGATTGCTGCGTATCTTCTCGACATAGGGGTTAAGCTCGATAACTACTTCGACTGACCCCAAGCCTGCATTCAACATGGTTTGTATACGCTCAAATAGCGCTCTTTTCTCATTAATTGATTGTTTCACCTGACCACCTAAAGGATTGGTGCCAGGCATGCGTAATATAATGGTGCGTTCACACAGTGGTGCAGCAATGGGGAATTGGCTTTTATTTAAGTAAATCTCAAATTGGCCATTTTCATTTTCGAAAACGTTTGGCCGGGCAGCCAAAGTCAAACTGGCATTATCGGGGGTTAGCACATAACGGATATGATAATAGTCTGAATATTTCCCTTTGCTTACGCTGACAGATGAAACATCAGCAACAAGCACTGGCTCTGCACTGCAAGCGATATTGGAAGCCGCAACAATGAGCACACAACAATACAACAGTAGTTGCCGCACTATATTTCGTTTTGTCGAATTCATAGCATACTGGATTTCCGTCGATTGGGACAACAAATAAAACTGGATTAATTCACAGTAAAGAAGAGAAAGCTTTTATTGTGCAAGAGTCTGTAGATGTATTCTTTAAGGACATTGATTCCGATACATTAAACGTCTATTAGCGACGTAAGTGTTCCACAACGTAACATACTCATACTCATGCGCAGCGCCTCTACCTAGCGCAGCATTGTAGTACTGCTTCCAATTATGCTGCCATGAGACTCAGATCACCAAATGGGGGCAATGCTGCCGGTACGCGCCTATAATGTACGCGGGTCACAGCCGCTGCGTCGTTGTCATTATGTTCTGGTTCACGATGTTTATCAGCCCCTGGCGCAGTTAACAAATGAATCACTTCTCTAGTGTAGTGTCCTATATAAAACGCATATTTAGACTCGGCAAACTTGAAGTAGTATCCAAAAGCCTTGTCTCGCCCTCCGGGAAGCCCGTCAAGGCGCGATTGCCGCGTTGCAGGCTTTGGAAAGGGAGCGACCATTCCCTGTAACTTGCGCCTTGCACTCACGCCTTGACGGGCTTTCTAAATACACGTTTTATATAGGACACTACACTAGCTAAATCGGGTCTAAAATTTAAATAGTTATTCCAAATATCATCATGCATGGCGGGTTCCATTTGAAAATAACCAACCTCTGGCCCGCCCCCTACCTGTCTGCGGTGTCTGAAATTCAAGATTTCTTTGATCCCCGTACCCAGCAACAACTGGGCTGCTACCTTGCAATAAGGAATTTCAGTGAGTTGACACAACACGGGTTCAATAATGTCCGCTAAGTAAGTCTGATGCGCGGGAATAGACATGGGCTTTATTCCTCCAATGAACATGGAGCCAGCACAAAAACATGGAAGAATACTTCCTATGTTATACAGTCTCAATTCTGCTGCAACCATACCCATAGCGGGTGAGATTCAGGTATTAAGTATGCGCTATATTCATTTCATAACACGTAATCGCAAAGCTACTGCAAGAATTTTCAACACGGCTACGAGACAATAGAAAACGCACTAATGCCTGAATCACAATCGTTATGGATATAATCTACCCGCAGCCAAAAAAACGCCCTGAATTTCATGACAAACCCCCACCAGTTGCCAGCATCCTCAAAACCCGCCAGAATATCGCCCCGTTTGAGCAAATTCAATCATAAAACACCGGCTAAAAAATAACACAGGTAATCCCATGACACGTTCCCACGATCTCTTCGTTGCAGCCCAAACCCATATCCCTGGTGGTGTTAATTCGCCAGTACGGGCCTTCCGTGGCGTGGGCGGCGACCCGGTATTTTTCAAATCCAGCGAAGGCGCTTACATCACTGATGAAGACGACAAACGCTATGTGGATTACGTCGGTTCCTGGGGGCCAATGATTGTCGGCCATTCCCACCCTGAAGTAATTAAAGCCGTGCAAGATGTAGTAGCCAGCGGTTTGGGCTTTGGTGCACCAACAGCCATCGAAACTGTCATGGCCGACCGGGTCTGCGAGCTGGTGCCTTCCATGGATATGGTGCGCATGGTCAGCTCCGGCACCGAAGCCACCATGAGTGCAATCCGTCTGGCACGCGGTTTCACCGGTCGTGACAAAATTGTCAAATTTGAAGGTTGTTACCACGGCCATGCCGATTCACTCCTGGTAAAAGCAGGCTCCGGCGCGCTGACACTCGGTGTGCCTACTTCACCGGGGGTGCCTGCTGCGCTGGCATCGGAAACCATCACCCTGACCTACAACGATATCGACTCGGTAAAAACCGCTTTTGCCGAGGTGGGCAAAGATGTGGCCTGCATCATCGTCGAGCCGGTTGCGGGCAACATGAATTGCATCCCGCCCGTGCCCGGCTTCCTCGAAGGCCTGCGCGAAATTTGCGATGAATATGACAGCGTGCTGATTCTCGACGAGGTGATGACCGGCTTTCGTGTCTCGCTCGGTGGCGCACAACAACACTACGGCATTACGCCCGACCTCACCACACTGGGCAAGGTTATCGGCGGCGGCCTGCCGGTGGGTGCCTTCGGTGGCAAGCGTGCCATCATGGAACACATCGCACCGCTGGGCCCGGTGTATCAGGCTGGCACGCTTTCCGGTAACCCGGTGTCCATGGCTGCGGGACTCAAAACCCTGGAGCTGCTTTCTGCGCCCGGTTTTCACGAAAAACTCAGCAAGACAGCCTCTCAACTGTGTGAAGGGCTGAAAGAACGCGCCAAAGCAGCGGACATCCCGCTGACCACTAACCAGGTGGGCGGCATGTTCGGTTTCTTTTTCACTGAAGAGGAAAGTGTTACCAGCTTTGCCCAAGTGTCTGCCTGCGATATCAAGCGCTTCCAGAAATTCTTCCACGGCATGCTGAACGAAGGTGTGTATCTGGCACCTTCTGCCTACGAAACCGGATTTGTCTCCGCTGCCCACGGCAAAACCGAAATCGCGGCCACGCTGGACGCGGTAGAAAAAGTGTTTGCCACTCTGTAATGGCTCTGACACAGAAGAAAGTGACACGGATGTCGGCACACTTGATGCTGCTCGGCGCAATGCTCTTCGGTCACCCGGTGATAGCCGAACCCATTCCAGTGGTCAGTGAGTCCTTCTCCACATTGGCTATTTACCCGTCGCGCAGCGCACCGGCCACGGTGGTAAGTGACAACGATAGCCGTATCAGTGCTGAGGTCAGCGCCCGCATTCTCGACATTCCTGTGCGCGTGGGCGACCGTGTAAAACAAGGCACATTGTTACTACGTCTCGAACAAAAGGATTTTGAGCTGGCACTGACACGCGAAAAAGCCGCGCTAACGGCATTAAAAGCAAAGTTGGACCTGGCAGAATACGAACTCAAACGGGCCCGCTCATTATCAAAGAAACAGGCGGTATCCGAACAATTGCTCAAACAACGGGAAACCGAACGCGACTCCTTGCTGGCAGAACAACAAGGGCAGCAAGCTGCCAAAGCACAAGCCCAACGGCAAATCGACAAAACACAGATCCGTGCGCCGTTTAATGCCGTGATCGCCGAACGTCTTGCCCAAACAGGTGAGCTGGCCAACCCTGGTACCGCCCTGTTGCGCATTACCGACATTGACAACCTTGAGCTGGCCGCCAGATTAAGCGCTCAACAAACCCGTGACCTGAGACATTTATTCGCAACAGAAAACACTCGCACAGTGGAATTCGCCAGCTCGGGACAGCGTTATGCACTCACATTGCGCACCATTACCCCGATAATAGATACCCGGGCCCGCACCCGGGAAGCGCGCCTGCGTTTCACGGGGACCCCCCCCCTGCCGGGTGCCACTGGCCAACTGACCTGGTCACCGCAGCAGGCCAGCCTGCCAGCAGACCTCATCAGCCAGCGTGACGGCAAGCTCGGCGTATTTATTCAGGCAGACAACAAAGCCCGTTTTATCACACTGCCTCAGGCCATAACCGGCCAACCCGTCATCATCAGCAAGCTTGAACCAGACACCCTCATCATCACCAAAGGCCGTTATCGTTTACGGGATGGTGATGCAATATCCCGGACCAATACCGACGTGGCTGCACCATAAATATCATCCGGCTCAACTGGTTAATTCAGGATTATGCAACCCGTACCATCGGATCACGACAATCCACGTAATCAGCCGACTCGCTCCCCTGAATCTGTACAAGATACCAGTCCCGACATACCTGCTGCGCCTCCTCAACACTGGGAAACGTCCACAACACCGTGCCATTATCCGCCATTAACGTCGCCGTTTTATTCGGCCATTCCCTGATAAAAAAAGTCATTGTTAATTCCTCTTTCAGCTGTAGTGACGCAACTGATTTTGGAGATATAACATGACCCTTTCATTGCGATTATATGAATGTTCTGTGAAAAAACAGTCGGGAGTATTAACATGAACCTAAATTAATCAGTTAAACCTACTGCGAACACCTAATGCACAGAATCTAAAGTGTTTTTCAGAACATGTTGAACTCACCGTATGGGTGATACACTTTCGTCCAAAATAACCTGAAAAACGCTTTATCTTCCGCACCTTAGTCGCTCTCGCTACGGTTTAACTGATTAACTTAGGATGAAAAAGCGACATGGTTTAATCCTGATCGTCATCAATTTTTTCTGATTACCCGTTCACTTACCTATACCGACACATACCACTCGATAAAAGGTACTTTGAACATATAAGTATTTTCTGGTTTTGAAATTAACAAAAACAGGATAGTGACACTGACAAATGACATGCCCACCCTGCCCTTTTATCATTGCGCTTCCAGAACTTCATCCATAAAATCCAGTTCGGCTTGTTGGTAGACTGTCCGTTTATGGTTAGCCCAGAGTTGCTGAATTTTTTCTGTGTTGCATTGTTTGCGGTCTACCAGTACCCGGGTATTAAGTTGCCCCCGGGGTTTTTCGCTGGGGCATTTGGCGAAGACAAATTCATTACTGATCAAGTCCATAAACGGCCCGCATTTGCTGGTGGGCATAATAAAAATCAGTTGCAGGCCGAGGGCTTTGGTTAAGTAATCGATAACTTCCCGTGAGCGGGTTTCGTCCATTTTTGAAAAGGCTTCGTCTACCAGCACCATGCGCAGGTGGCTGTGGCCTTCGGCGAAACGAAATGCGGAGGTAATCGCTGCCGAGCGGATGATGTAGGCCGGGGTTTCCAGTTGGCCGCCACTGCCTGTGCCGTATTCACTCAGAGCGATAGGCTCTTTGCCTTCCACTTCTTTGTAGATTTCATATTTGCGGTAATTGCGATAGTCACCGATGCGATCCAACTCTCTCAGCGCTTTGTCTGCGTCTTCATCAAGCAGCATTTTCATCAGTTCTTCACGCACTTTTTGCGATTTTGCTGACAGTTCCATTTTAAATAAATCAACTTCGTCACCGACACTGGGCTGTTTGATGATTTCTTCAAAGAAGCGGGCATAGTCCCGAAATTCAGGAATCCAGTTGCTGTCAAAACGGAAGCGTTCCCGGTCGTCGCCAAACTGGTGGTGTTGCAATTCTTTGTTGAGCTGTTCTATCTGGCGTTTGCCGTTATTAATGGCTTGATGAATGGTATGACAGAAATGCGTGACAAAGGCATTATTAAAGCTGTCTTTGAGTTGTCGCAGGTTATCGTATTTTTCCACCAGAATGTTGTTTTTCAGGCGGTTGAATACCCGGTCAAGATCACGTTGCAGTTCGCAAATGGCACGAAACAGGGCGGCATCATAGTCACCTCTGAAGCTGTGATAGATGATGGCGTCTCCGGGCAGACAATGCTGGTTATGTTTCTGAATGACCTCGTCCATTTTGCGTTCCAGCTTATGCAAATTACGTTTGATTTCCTGACGGTAATTGATGGCGCTTTCAGCGGCGTCATCGCTCATATCACTGGCTTCTTTTTCTGCCGTGTTCAGGCGTGCGTCGGCGTCAAATGCTGGCCATGCACTGACGATGGCCAGCAGGTTTTGTTCACACTCTTCTGCCACCTGTTGGGTTTTTTCCTGTTCGTCGGCCAGTGCTGTGCAACGTTTGCCGATTTTGCGCATTTTTTCCTGTAGTTCGCCTTTGCTTTCTTTCAGGCTGCCTTGTTGTTGGCGCAATTGTTGTTCCTGTGCGCGCAGTTCGATTAACCGGTTTTCCAGGTCTGTATGTTCAGACAGGTCCAGTTGCGCCAGCAGGTTTTCCAGCTTTTGCAGTTCACGGTGGATTTCCAGCATGTGGGTGATGGCGTCGGCATAGTCCAGCAATTGCAGTTTTTTAACATTGTCGAGCATGTTGCTGACGTGCTGCATCTGGTCGTTGGCTTGTTGCCATTGTGCGTTGAGACTGGTGAGTTCTTCCTGTTTGGCTTGCAGGGCTCTTTCGCGCGCGGCCACGCCGAAGACCAGTTCGCCTTCCGACAGATCACAGCGAAACATGCTGTAACCACCAGCTCCCATACCGTCGGCGGTGAGGCCACGGCGGGTCTGGCGTAATGCGTCAGCCGTGGGTACTTGCACGACGTTGCCATAGCTGGCGGTCAGGTAATGTTTTGCGGTGGCATGGGAAAAGGACAGCAGGTGAATGATGGAGTCGGCGGGCAGGCTGCTGCGTTCTGCGTCTCTTTGTGCCTTGTCGCCCTGAATAATGCGTGCGCGGTTATCGCGTCCCGGTAACTGGCGCACAATGCGAATCGCTTCCGCTTCGTGCCGGGCATCGACGATGATGGAAAAGCGCGCCATGCCCAGATAACCTTCGATGGCCATTTGCCAGCGCGAGTCGCTGATGTCCACATGGTCACACAATACACGCGGGTCGGCCTGCGGGCAGTCGCGGCGTATGGCCGTCAGCGCACGTTCCACAAAGGGCGGGTAGCTGACCTGTTGGGCTTGCAGGCGTTCGATGTCCTGTTCTTTTTGCCGACACTGGTTTTTCAGTTTTTCGTAACGCGCGCCCCGGTTATGCGCCAGTTTTGCCAGCTGTTCATACAACGAAGTAGCGTTGCCCGACAGATTGTCTGACCGGTGCCATTGCTCATGCCACTGATTATGCAGACGCTGGGCGGCACGGGCCTGATCCAGATGCCGTTCCAGTGGTGACAGATCATTCAGCAGGTCTTTTTGCAACAGTGCAGGAATGTCCAGTTCACCGCGTCCGCCTTCCTTCACCACATTTTGCGCAAGCTGACGAATCTGTAAATCTGCAATGACCGGCAACTCATCCATTAAATCGGCCTGTTGTAAATCCTTTACGATGGCCTTGGTGGCTTGCAGGTTGTTATCCAGTGAATTGTCCTGTTCCAACAGGCGGCGCGCCATCTCGGTCAGTTTGCTTTGCTGCTGTTTGCGTTGTTGTTCCAGTTCGTCTTTTTGTTGCAGGGCGCTGATACCCAGGCGCTGGGCTTCCAGGTGTACCAGTTGTTCATTCAGTTGTTTTTGTCGCTGTTCGGTCAAAGCTGTTTCGGCTTCGTTTTCTTTCAGGTTGCGCTGGTAATCACTTTGTTGTTTTTTGGTTTTAATGTAATCGCGCTGGCGTTGCAGGTAATCATATTGCGCGAGCGTGAAGTTGAGGCTGTTCAATTCGATCCATTGCTGGATGTAACTGCGGGCCTGTTGTTCCGCGTGTTCCAGAATGCCGATGGATTCCACCAGTCGGGCGGCGTCACTCTCCATGGCATGAATGGTTTTGAGCTGGCCGGAAATGGCGCGGATCGCTTCGCCGAGATCTTTTCTTTCGAGAATTTCATGGGCAACAAAATCGTTGATACTGCGTACCGGTTTGTAAGCCATGAAGCGGGAAAAGGCCCGCGCTGCTGCGGTGGCTTCTGCTTCGGAAACACTGTCGTGCTGACCACGTAACGCGGCGTAGAGACGGCGCAGGTAAGTTTTTTTGGTGTCGTATTTTTGTACGCGGCGTTGGCCGAATTCACGGATCAGCAGGTTCTGGATTTTGTCCA
Organism: Gammaproteobacteria bacterium; assembly: GCA_021648485.1. GTDB lineage: Bacteria > Pseudomonadota > Gammaproteobacteria > SZUA-152 > SZUA-152 > SZUA-152. The sequence continues at coordinate 1,025 of JAKISS010000020.1, read as the reverse complement.
GGGGCGTGATGTATTGGCCGGTTATTTTATCACCTGTTTTATCACCGTTTTTATCATCGGTTTTATCATCACGGACAAAATGCGCCAGCGTCAGCTCTTCACCGGGCAGAATCAAAAACAGCAAATCATCCTGCCGGGCCACCTGTTGTCCGCCAGTGGCATCCAGCCAGGCACGCACACCAATGACGGCGGTAAAGGATTCCGCCGACTCACCTTTGGTGGGACAAAACACAGCGGCGAGATAACCATCGCTTGGATCGAGTCGCGCATAACTGCCATCGTCACAGCCCAACACGTAAGATGCCAGCGTGCGCACCCGCTTGCCACCGCGACCCCGCTGGGTGGTTTCGTCCTGCCCCGGATTGTACTGGAAAAGGTTTTCGTGGGCGGCGGTCATGATGGTCTGAATCGCATCCGCCGCCGTGGTTTTGCCGGAGCCATTACCCCCCGAGAGCAGGTTGATGGGGCCCAGTTCAAATTCAAGCTGGGGGATGTTGCCCCAGTTTACAAAGATAAATTTTTTCAGAAACATAAATGCTTAACTCTACCTATTTTTACAGGTTTAACGCTGATCAGAATCTGTTTATGGTGCATGACATGCACCCTACCTGGCTGATCTGTATAGGCACTACACCCCAAACGATATAACAAACGTTGCACAACATACTGCCTGAGAACATAGTCAAAATCTTCCTGTCGCTCCCAGGCAAGATTGCGTAATTTTTGACGCACTAATGCAGCAATATCTTTCATACAAGACTTTCCAGATAGGGCTGCATGACATTCTTGACCCGGCAAATACTTGCATACTGATACAGCTCATCCATCGTAAACCTGCGCTCAGCCCAACCTTCGCGCAGCGCCTCCAGCGCCACATCAAGCCCGATTTTATGCCGATATTTAAAGCAGTCCGCCACTGTTTTGGCCGGGCAAAAAACCTTAACCGAAACCCCATCCACAGAATGTACCTCAACCCCGGCATGGAGTGCCTCAGCTGACATGGTTACAAAACGAATGGGAGGATA
>JAKISS010000019.1 GCA_021648485.1 Gammaproteobacteria bacterium | reverse complement strand
CCGCCAATCAACAGATAATCATTGCTGGTCTGCTCGAAATATTGAATGGCCTTTTCAATGGCATAAAAACTACCCGCCCGCCCGATGTTGGCGATCATGCTGTCAGCCATATTCAGGGCGATACCCGATTGCAGCGCGAGCTGTTCGATGAAATTGCCATGCAGGGGAGCGCTGTGATTGGGCAGGGCTTCCGGCAGGGTTAGATAGAGCGGCAGGGTCAGGCCTGGGGGTAGAATATCGGCCAGTTGCACCAGGGCGGCTGCGGACAGGCGTAACAGTCGGCGTTGACGGAAGGAGAGAGTGCTGTCTTTGTATTCCGGGTGAATATCAGGCAGCGCGCCCTCGGGCACCTGGGCCATTTTAATCGGGATGCATTGTTTGTTCAGCATCTCGGTTTCCCGAACGGCGCTAATCTCTGCGGCGACAGCGGCGGCGGTCATTACGGCATCGCCACCCACCGGGGTGACCATTCCGCTGCCGATGACCTGTACCCAGGCGTGTTCGCTCATTGTAATTCCTTTGAAATTGCGTGGGTGTTATTGAGGGAGGATAACGGTTCGAGCAGCGCGAGTTCCAGCGCCGCCGCGTGGCGTTGGCGCTGATAGCCTGAGGCGATAATACTATTCAAGTGCGCAGCGTTGATCGGCTGGCCCATGAGGTAGCGTTGCCCAGCGTCAAAATCAGTGGCTTGCGGTTGCCATTGTGCGGCGACTTTAGCGGCATCCGGCCAGGGCAGTTCGGCGTCTTCCAGTGCGCTGTCGATATCGCCCGGGTCTTCATCCAGCGGCGGCCGGGGGCGGGTCAACTGTTGTTGTTTTAAGTCGATGCCGGTCAGCAAGCTGAACGCTTCGCCTGCGATGCGGGCCAGTGTGTCGTCCTGCATCAGGACGATCAAGCGAGGTATGGCGTGGATACGGCCATTTGCAGCAATGGCTTTTATGCCTTGGCGTAGTTGGCCAGAATGGTGGCCGGGGTGACCAAGCAGCTGCGCTATCCATGCGTCTGCCACGTTGTCGGGCACAACCCGAAACGCCAGTTGAATGGCTTTTTGTTGCCAGGGGTTGGTTTGCAATATGTAGGGTTCCAGCGCCTGCGCGAAGCCGTGCCCGCCCAGTAATACGGATGACCAGATTCCCCAAAAACGTATGTCCGGATTTTCTGCGGTGGCGGCTTGATGGCAGGCAGCTTTCAGATCGACGCGCTTTAACTCACCGGCCAGGCGCAGGCAGTAAATGAACAGAGGGTGTTGCGGGTGTTGTGCGCCACGCTCAAGCAGATGTACCAGCGGCTCTCCCGGGTCATGAGAGAGGATACGACTGACTGCGATGGCAAGGTGGTTATCATCAAGATCATTGCTTTTCAGGAGGGGTTGAATCCATTTCAGTCCGGTTTCTCCGGGTAACCAGCCCAGCGCAGAAACCAGACCTTTGAAGGTTTTGGCATTCACCCGGCCTGCTTTGGTGACCTGTGCCGTTTTTTCGGTGTTTTCGTCATTCCCACGGGTAGCGAATGCAAGCAGTGTCGCCGTAAACGTTTCTCCCGGTTCTTCTGCTTCCAGCGCTTCTGCCGCGATATCCCAGGCAAGCTCTGGTTGCAGTAACAATGCGTTCAGGTGACGGTTAATGCGTTGCTCAAGTTTTGCCAATGCTTCGGGCGCATAATGCGGCTGATTAATAACCACCATTCGAAACTCCCACAGAAGCCCGACATTGATGGCATGCTGGTCAACAATGTCGCGATAGGCGCTATCCATGGGGGGCAAAGAGGATGACAAAAATACTTTCCTGTGGGGAAAAGTTAACCCATGATATTTTTTTTGTTATGAAACAGGGGGTCACCCATGCGGCACACATTTTTACCTTCAAATTTGACATCGGCAGAGTACATCATAAATTCACACTCTCCCTTTGTGGTACTGCTGGCCACACCTTTCAATGTGCCCGCTTCATCGCCGGTACTGGTGGTGTATTTAGCGCCCTTGACCATGGGCATTTGACCATCGACTTTTACTGATTTTGGCCCGCCACTGGTGTCTGAGGCTTTTCCGATGTTGGGATAGGGAATAGGCACCACCGCTGAGCCTATCGGGGTTTTACAAACATCAGGGAAAACGACGCTGACACCACCGCTGCCTTTGTGGACGATACCGCGACTGTTGACGAAGGTGGTTTGTGCCATCATGTTTCCTCATTAATATTAGCCTTTGAAAGGCGAAATGAAATCGATTAAGCGCTTTCTTCGGAGGAAACAGATGATAAACATCTTTTTTATAATGTCCACGGTATTTAGTCACTCTTTCATAAACCGGGCATGGTCACATCTCTCCTTGCTTTGACTGAAAATACGACCACCTGATGAAAGATAGCCGGGAGTTTGCTCATTACGGCAAAATGCCAACCGCTTGTTGCGGCGTTGTAAAACTCCGGGGGGGCGTATGGCCTTCAGTGCAGATTCAACATTAACAGGAAGACGCATCTATGAAATTGCGCCATTATTGAGGACATGCGCGAGGACCGGGAAAATGCACGTTAAATATTTACTCCAAAGAGCCGCTCAGCATTATAACGTGGTCACAAACATATCAAACCACATGGTATCCATATGATTCAGGCGCTGGGCAAACTCATTTACTTCATCATCAACGGCGTGGAGCTGACCGTGTTTACCCTGATCATGAACGGGCTAAGCTATTTGCGCAGACTGCGTGACAGCCGTACTTATTTCACGCTGTTTCGATTCTGGTGTCGTAGTTTTGTGAGGGCATTGGGAGTAGATCTGCGCCTGCATCAAAAAAATGCCTCAACCTTGCCTGAACGCTACATTTTGATTGCCAACCATCCTTCGGCGTTGGAAGACGTGGGCATTCCCGCACTGTTTCCTGTGCATTCAGTGGCCAAGGTACAGGTGAAAGACTGGTGGCTGGTGGGACGCATCACCGAGGCGGCAGGTAATCTGTACGTGGATCGCGATAACCCTGACTCACGCCGGGCGGTGATCGATACGATGATCACGGCACTGGACAGCGGTAAAAATATTGCCTTGTACCCGGAGGGTGGCTGTACCGGACGGCGCATTACCCGTGACTTCAAGTTAGGGGCTTTCGATGTGTCACTGCAAACCGGCGTACCCATTGTGCCGGTATTCATTCATTACGAAGCGCAGGAAGATTTCGAGTGGCAAGACCCTTACACGCTGGTGGATAAAATGTGGCATTTCATTCGCACTCAAAATCACCGGGCCAACTATTATGTGTTTGATGCCATCGACCCGGCCGATTTTGATGACAAGGTGGTCTATGCTGAGCATGTGCAAAAAATGTATTTGCAATGGCAAGAGAAATATTTGGCATAAAAACACGATATTGCAATCATTCTTCATCCCCAACGTCAAACCAGCCCTGAATGGGTAATAATACCAAAACCTTATTTTTACTTCTGGAAATCAGTAGACTATTGAGGCGTTGGTGCAACAATCAACTCCAGTACTGAGTCGGGGTAGCTGTTAATAATCCTGATAATAAAAATTAATATCCGCACGACGGATAGCATATAAAGGATTGGGGATGGACACTCACACAAATAACGACCAACACACGACAGCGCTTACAACAGACCCCACGCCAGAGCACAAAATACCCTTTGAATTTACCGGTAACGCTTACGATTTTTTTTCGGTCTGGATCGTCACCATAGTGTTGACCATACTGACTCTGGGCATTTATTCCCCCTGGGCCAAGGTGCGTATTTATCAGTATTTTTATGGCAATACTCACCTGGAGGGTGCCAGCTTTCGCTATCTGGCCAATCCTGTACAAATATTAAAGGGACGAGCTATCGCTCTGGCATTTTTTGCGGCCTATTATTTCTCCGGACTGATCAGCCCTCTCGCCACGGGTATCATTATTGTGATCATTGCTTTGCTGATTCCGGCAATGGTGGTGATGTCCATGTCGTTTCAACTCCGAAATACGGCGTATCGCAACATCAAATTTAATTTCCAAAAAAATGTTAAACGCGCCTACATTATTTTTGCTTATCCCCTGTTGTTTGTTGTGCCATATTTTTTGCTCATCACCTATTTTCAAAGTGATCTTCAACCCGATGCGGTCACTGATGCAACGATAACAGAAGATAAAACCGAACCGACTTCTGCGGTTATTTTTTTATTTATCGCTTTCCCTCTGCTCATCATCTGCCTTTTCCCTCTGTGGCAATACACAATTATCAAGTTCAAGGCCACTCACGCCTGTTTTGGGGAATCAGATTTCAGTTTTAATGGCTCCATACGCGGCCTGTACAGCATTTACCTCGGCGCATCTCTGGGAGCACTTTTGCTGGGTCTGCTTGTTATAGGCAGTTTTTGGGCTGTTTTTATGCCAAGTGGAGATGAAAACGTCACGACACTACAATCTTTGTTTGATATTTTTAGCGGCTTCCTCATTTTTGGTATTTTCGCGATAATCGCCATATACTTATGGATGTTTGCATATATTCAGACCAAAAAAACCAATTTCATTTTTGGTAATCTGAGCATCGCTGAACACCGTGTGCAATCTGAATTGAAAGTCGGTGCCATGCTGTATTTATATGTTACCAATACGCTGGCCATAGCAGTCAGTCTGGGCTTATTAATCCCTTGGTCCAAAATCCGCGTGGCGCGATACCGTGCGCAAATGACCTCCATTGTGGGCACCGATAGCCTGGATAACTTTTTGGGCACACGCCCCGAAGGGCAATCGGCCTTCGGCGAAGAAATGGGCGAAGTCTTTGATATGGGGCTGGGTGTATAAACTGAATGACAGTTGGCTCTATGATTTCAGCCAGTCAAATTACCGGGCAATATTCCGACGGTAAAACCTCCCGTTGCACGGAAACCCGCTTGTATCTGACCGATGAAGGGTTCATCAGCCTGGAAGGCATTGACAAGGAGCCTGTGGCTTTTACCTCCGTCAACGTCTCTCCGCGCATTGGCGATACCCCGCGTTATGTGGAATTCCCCGACGGCGCACACTTTGAAACACCGGACAATGAGGGCATTGATCGTATTATCAAACAAGCGTCCAACCGGCGCTGGCACAATTTAGTGCATACACTCGAAAGCTCGAAACGGTGGGTATTTGCAACACTGCTGGTGGTTATTTTGTTCGGTTGGAGTTTTATTCAGTTTGGCATTCCTTATTTCAGCAAGGAAATCGCCTTTATGATCCCTGATGAACACTCCCGTCTACTCGGTGCCGGTGTGCTGGATTCGCTCGATGAACACCTTATGCAGGCTAGTGAATTAAGTGAAGCACGCCAGCAAGACCTGCAACAGGAGTTTGTTGTTTTGCTCAACACTTTGGGCTTGGACAATATTCGCGTCGTTTTCAGAAAAAGCGACGCCATCGGCGCTAACGCCCTGGCTCTTCCTGATGGCACCGTTGTTTTTACAGATGGTCTCATCAATCTCGCCGCAGACAATAATGAAATTATATCGGTGATGCTGCACGAAATCGGCCATCTGCACTATCGTCACAGCTTGCGCCGGGTTATTCAGGGGTTCAGTCTGGCGCTATTTGTTGCCGTGATTGCTGGTGATGTTGCCAGCAGCAGCACCATTATCACCGGCCTGCCCGTGCTACTGGTGGAATCCGGTTATTCACGCGATATGGAGACAGAAGCAGATACGTTTGCGCTGCAATATATGCTTCGACACGCGATTGATCCAGCGTATTTTTCCATCATGATGCAAAAATTACAGGTAAGTCATACGAGTGGTTTCAAACAGTGTGCCAAGCGTAACGCAGACATACAAGAGTGTCTTCGCAAAACCATTGAGGCTGCCAGAGCGGATCAGAGTACACAGCAGGAAAAAAATAACATCCGTCACTATTTCGCAAGCCACCCGCTCACCAAAGAGCGCATGGCGCGGTTTGAGAATGCAGAAAAATCCAACGGGAGCGCTCAACCGCTCCCCTCAGAATCGCCCTGAAATTTATTATTTGGCGGCGCGACTGGCCTTTTTGCGATCACTTTCATTGAGGACTTTTTTGCGCAAACGGATATTGATGGGTGTCACTTCCACCAGCTCATCATCGTCGATGAATTCCAGTGCCTGCTCCAGACTCAGGTTGATAAACGGGGTGAGCTGGATGTTTTCATCGGTACCGGAAGCACGCACATTGGTGAGCTGCTTGCCTTTGAGGCAGTTAACCACCAGATCGTTATCCCGTGCATGAATGCCGATAACACTGCCTTCGTAAACTTCGGTATTGGCACCGATGAACAATTTGCCGCGCTCTTGCAGGTTCCACAGAGAATAACCCAGTGCCTTGCCCTTGCCATTAGAGATCAGCACACCATTGAGCCGCTGGCCGTAATTACCGGGTTTCATTGGGCCGTAATGATCGAACACGCTGTAGATCAGACCGGTGCCCTGAGTGGCGGTGAGGAATTCCGTGCGAAAGCCGATCAACCCACGCGCTGGCATGATGTAATCCACGCGCACCCGGCCCTGGCCGTCAGGTACCATATCCTTGAGTTCGCCACCCCGCTCACCGAGCTTTTCCATTACGCTGCCCTGATGGTCGCTTTCCACGTCCACGGTGACCTGCTCGTAAGGCTCTTCTTTGGTGCCATCTTCCAGCGTGTGAATAATGACTTCGGGACGGGACACACCCAGTTCGTAACCTTCGCGGCGCATATTTTCGATAAGAATCGACAGATGTAATTCACCACGACCGGAGACTTTGAATTTGTCCGGGTCTTCGGTTTCTTCCACGCGCAGGGCGACATTGTGCAACAGTTCGCGCTGAAGACGTTCACGAATCTGCCGCGAAGTGAGGAATTTGCCATCCTGCCCGGCAAAGGGAGAATTGTTGACCCCAAAAGTCATGCTCACTGTGGGTTCGTCCACGGACAGCGGCGTCATAGCTTCGACATTATTGGGATCGCACAGAGTGTCAGAGATATTCAGCGGATCGAGGCCGGTAAAAGCAATAATATCGCCAGCCTGCACCTCCGTTTTTTCGATGCGCTCCAGCCCCAAAAAACCGAAAATTTGCAGAATGCGACCACGGCGTTCCTTGCCTTCGACATCCACCACGACCACTGGCGAATTGGCCTTGAGCCTGCCACGGGTAACCCGGCCAATGCCGATAACACCCGTATAGCTGTTGTAATCCAACGCACTGACCTGCATCTGGAAAGGGCCGTCCGCATCCACATCGGGCGCTTTCACATGTTCAACGATGGTCTCGAACAGGGGAGTCATATCACCACCACTGACATCGGATTCCAGACCCGCATAGCCGTTGATGGCTGAACAGTAAATAATGGGGAAATCCATTTGCTCATCGGTGGCACCGAGACGGTCAAACAAATCAAACGTCTGATCCACCGCCCAGTCCGGACGCGCGCCATTACGGTCAATTTTGTTCACCACCACGATGGGATTAAGCCCTTGCGCCAGCGCTTTCTCCGTAACAAAACGGGTTTGCGGCATCGGGCCTTCGGCGGCATCCACCAGCAGTAATACCGAATCCACCATGGACATCACCCGCTCCACCTCGCCACCAAAGTCGGCATGGCCGGGGGTATCTACAATGTTGATGTGGTAGTCATTCCACTCGATGGCCGTGTTTTTGGCAAGAATGGTAATCCCGCGCTCTTTCTCTATGTCGTTAGAGTCCATCACCCGCTCTTCGGCATCGCCTCGACTGGTAACGGTACCGGACTGCTGCAAGAGTTTATCAACGAGGGTGGTCTTGCCATGATCAACGTGAGCGATGATGGCAATGTTTCTAAGTTTCTGGATCACGGGAATGCGGCTCTACTGGATTGAAAGGGCGCAGATTGTACAGGAAAAACGCAGCCAGCATGCACAAATTTTGGCGACATCACTCCAGCGCCTTACGGACTGGCGCTATTCCTGACCCAAAAACCGACCGGAAATACGCTCCCGGCCAGCATCCATTTTGTCCGCCCTTGCAATCAGCACCTGACAACTACAGTTTTTTCAGCGTCAGCTCTTCAGCAGTGGCCTTTAAAAACCCATAGCTGGCATAGATGTTTTGTGCGTCATCCGATGCCAGATACGTCAGGAAACGGTCCGCATTTTTGGCATTTTTCGCTTTGTTCAGTTTGCCAATGGCATACCCCACTTTAGATTCCTTGTTAAGTGGCGCAGGAATCGCAACACCTTCAACTTTGCGGCCTTTGGCCCTGGCATGTGCCACTTCCGTAGTCCACACAATGCCCACATCAGCTTCACCATTTTCAATACGGTGCGGGGTTTCGCGATGGTGGCGCACAGTAAACCAGGTCTTGCCCGGCACGGCCCAGCAACCCTTGCAAACCTTACCGCCTGTCACCTTGCTGTGTAAGCCCATGTCTTTCAGCATTTCAGATCCGTAAAATTTAAAAATGCCTTCAGTAATGGGGTTGGGATGCGATTGAACCAGATCATCACGCCCCAGGTCTTCCGGTCCTTTAATTCCCTTTGGATTACCTTTGGCAACCATCAGCTCCAGTTTGTTATGTACATAAATCATGCCTTCAGTCATCTTGCCTGCTTTCTTCAGCTTTTTAAGGTGGGCAATTTTTACGCTGGCAAACAAGTCCGGTGTTTGGTTGGTATCCTGGCCCTCGATTTGCCCCTGTTTGAGAATTTGCTTTTTGAGTATCTGGCCCGGCGGAATGGTTTCCACATAAACCGTTTTGATATCCTTGTTTTTAGATTGGAAATCCTTGATCAGCTCCTCCATCACCATAAATTGATTGCCCGCCAGATACATCACCAGATCAGAGCGATAAGAATCTCCAATGTCACCATAGTCAATGGTGCCATTAATATGAAAGGTACGGTAGTCATGGCCGTGCCCTGCATCTTTCCCGGCAATAACTGGCTCACCAGCAAACATTGCGAATATGAAAGCTGTAGCCAACACTGCCGGAAGTCGTCTTTTCGTGAATGTCATGTGCGATTTCTCCTTGCTGCTTTGGTTTTTTCAATGTCTCGCTACCTTGTCATCGTTCCATCATAATTATCCGCTGCACCCCCTGCAAACAAACCGATGGTAACGCAACAAGCCCGAATATCTACCCTTTTCACTCGGATATCAAACACGATAAGCAAAAGGTATTTTCAGTGAACAAAGCGGTATTGTTTTATGCTTGAAAAAATGTCATCGCCACTCCGCTAACATCATATTGTTACACGGCTAACAGACTGATTTTTTGAAATAAACAGGGTGTGGAACGACACAAGGGGAAGCGTGAAATCACACCGCTTAATAATCGGAACTATTCCCTTCCTCTTACGTCATAACCGTATGTACAACATCGATAACATTAGACGGAGGGTGATCAACAATAGAAAATATAAATCCGCATTGTAACTCGCAGCCACCCAGATGGATGGCAAATGAAATATTAATAGCTAAAAATTTCTTGTCGTAATACAGTGTGAAGGGTACCCATATCCAGATGGAAGGAATGGAAATTAACGGAACAGTAAAATGCATAGACCTATAAATTGATTTATATGCTTGATGAAAAAACGGGTACCACACAGCGCATTATCCAGTTTTTCCAAGGATGACAAAACCGGATATAATCAGCCCAGATTCCGTTCACTCAATAGCGACTCACGGAGGACACTGCTATCAAACCTGATTTCACACCCCATGATCCACTCTCACGTCGGATTTTTCAGGCTGACAGGACACACAAAGTCTTACAGTCCTCTGACGTGCCCTTCGTCCTGCGCGAAAAATTCCGGACGCTGCAAAAACAAAACGCAACGCTGCGACAAACCTTGCGTTTATCCAGCGGCCTTCGTCAACGCTTCGAAACGCTCTTCGATGCCTCTCCTCTGGGGCTGTTTACTCACGACACCAATGAGCAAATTATGGAGGCCAACCTGACGCTGGCCAATTTACTGCAGGTAAAACGCTCACAATTGATCGGCCAGCACATCGGAAAATATATTGCCCCGGAAGACCATGCCCATTTCATTCGACACCTGACCTGGCTGCGCGACAATAATAAAAATGGTGCCAGCGCACACTGCACTATCTTGCTAATAACATCACAACAAATGCACATTAAAGTGCAGATGAAAAGCACAATACAAACCACCGGCATGATTCACGGTCGTATTTCACTACAGGAAAATACCAGCTATCCCCAATGCCTTGCCGAACTGGCCAAAAGCCATGCAAAACTGCGCAAGGAAATCAGCGGGCGTGAACTGCTGGAAGAACAATCGCGACAGCATCAGGAAAAACTTGCCCATGTTGCCCGCCTCAACACCATGGGGGAAATGGCAGCAGGGCTGGCGCATGAAATCAACCAGCCACTCACTGCCATTAGCAGTTATGTCAGAAGTTGTTTGCGCCTGCTGGAAGGTGATGAAAAAAAACGCGCACAGGTTCCTGGCATCCTCGAACAGGCCTGCAATCAGGCGCAGCGGGCTGCCAATATCATTCGTCACCTGCGCGATTTTGTCAGCAAAAGTGCTTCACACCGTGAAACCACCGAACTCGGTAACGTAGTACAACTGGCAGTCAGTATGATGCGCACTGAATTCCATACAAATAACATCATTCTGAAGATTGAAACACTGGCCAACATGCCATTAATTACCGCCGATGCCATTCAAATCGAGCAGGTGGTGCTCAATTTGCTGCGTAATGCCAGCGAAGCTATGAGCGACCCACAAAATCATTGTGACACCCGTCACCTGAATATTGTCCTGGATCAGCCCACCACAACACATGTGCGCATTTCTGTCAGCGATACCGGACCAGGAATCCCGCTTGATGACATGAAAAAAATTCCCACTCCCTTTTTCAGTACCAAAGCCAATGGTATGGGGCTTGGGCTGGCCATCAGTCGCACCATTGTGGAAGACCACGGCGGCAAACTCACGCACAAAACCAACCGGGAAGGCGGCGCAACGTTTATGTTCACACTGGCCATCGACGGAAAAGCAATCACGCACCATTAAAGCGCACCGCCCCTCGTCTAACAGAAACCCGCAACGCGGTGCTTCTTTCCTGTTCGGGCTCGAATAAATCACTCACATCTGGTATAAAGCGCGCTGCTCGTGGCTGCGTGCGCCAGCATGCACGTCCCAGCAACACACTCATTCATTCCATACTTTTTATGCGGTAATTAACAATGACCTTTAAAACTCCATCCCTTACCGTTTATTTCGGCAGCCTGCTCATTGCACTGCCTATCGCCGGTCTGGCTTACTGGATTCTGCAAACACAAAACCTGGTAAGCAATAGCTTGCTCGTACTGGGGGCAGGGCTGCTCATCGGTCATCTGGTGGGCGCTTGCAGCCGGGCATCATCACCACAGCAGCAGCGCGAACGCGCAACCACTGCACATCATTTCCCGCAAACTACTGCCATTCCGGAGTCTGGTGACACCATCAGCCTCTACGTCGGTAATCTCGCCTACCGTGCAAAACGCGACGAGCTGCACACATTATTTTCACAGTACGGAGAGGTCAATTCCGTGCGTATTATGATGGATCGCACCACTCATCGACCACGAGGTTATGCCTTTGTGGAAATGGAAAGCAATGCCGCGCACAAAGCTATCACCCAGCTGGATAACACGGAATTTTGTGAGCGTAATTTGCGTGTCAGCGAAGCAAAACAGAGACAATAAAACCGGAGTTCCCAAACAGACCAGCAGAATGCACGCACGTTTGATAAAATCAGGGCCATGACTGACAGCAATCCCTTCCCGCAAACCCTGAGTGAATTTCTTCAACAGGCCGGGGCCCAGGTGCAATTTTATGACATGGGCCGTCGTCTGGTGGAAATCCCGGGAGCCAATATGCTAGCCATCGAGCGCCAGCAACAAGCCTATCCGCAACCGTTTTTGCGTAGCGCCTCACTGGGCGTATTGTTTTATTACGAGGATGGTGACAGTGCCAGCAGCGATCAGCAAATCTGGTTTCTGAAATTCCCGCTGGATGAACAGGGTCTATTACAACAAGCTGCACGGGATGACTTTCTGCGCCGCATAGTGGAACGGCTGGCGGAACAAACACTTGCCAGACACGATCCCGAGGCCACGCAAAAAACACCGCCCGATATGCCGGAAGACAACCCCCATGGTTTCACCCCGCGCGAAGACCGCATGGCTTGCTTTCACGCCCGGATTGCCAAACAGCTTGGCCAGCCCGCCAGTCAGTTTTACGCCCACGCCGTTGATTATTTCACTGGTAGCAATGGCTTTGAGCAATGGAATTTTGTCGGTCTGCAAGGCATCGCCGATGTTGCTGCCCGCCTCCATGAAAATAACAATCTGACGACGCTGATCAAAGCCATTCCGCAATTACCTGTCACGCCTTTCGCAGCATTGTGCAGCTGTCTGGAAAACGAGACCATCGATCCAGCACTGAGTGCAGCCCTGTCGGTACGCATCACAACGGCCCTGCAAGAGACTGACGCCGCCATTGCTGCCAATACCGTTGCCGCTGCCATTCGTGGCCTGTCACACGGCAGCGACCAACAGGCACTCGTTACCGCCCTCCACACCGTATTGAACGACAACAGCGGACGCAATGTGGAAGTATTGGCTACCATTGCCGGGCGCGCCTGGCACTGCCTCGAACAAAACGATATCCGCCGCGCCTTTTTATGCAACCTGGCCCTTTGTGATGTCGGTCAGGAGGCTTTTGACAACATTATGGCCGACCTGATGTTTATGCCCGGTCTGCGCCAGCCATTACTGGATGAATTACACAACCTGCGTGACGCTAGTCATTGCACTCAACCACAGACTGATGTTATCAATCATTTTTTCCAATCACTTCAAACCTGAACCCAGGCTGATAAAAATCAGGGCTCCATATGAAAATAGGCACTCCCCTTTCCGATACCGCGCTGCGCGTAATGCTGCTGGGCAGCGGTGAACTGGGCAAAGAAGTCATCATCGCCCTGCAACGCCTGGGTGTGGAAGTCATCGCCGTGGATCGCTACGACAATGCGCCGGGACAACAGGTGGCACACCGCGCGCATACCATTGATATGACCGATGGCGCGGCACTGCGCGCCCTGATTGAACAGGAAAAACCCCATTTCATCGTGCCGGAAATCGAAGCCATTGCCACCGATATGCTGGCAGAAATCGAGGCCGATGGTCTGACACAGGTGATACCCACTGCACGAGCGACACAATTAACCATGAATCGCGAAGGCATTCGCCGACTGGCCGCTGAGGCACTGAACATACCCACTTCACGTTATGCCTTTGCCGATTCGCACGATGAATTGCAGGCAGCCATTGATAATGGCGTGGGTTACCCCTGTATCGTCAAGCCGGTGATGTCTTCTTCGGGGAAAGGCCAGTCCACCCTGCACACCCCGGATGATGTGGTTGCGGCCTGGGATCACGCCATCAGCAGCGGTCGTGTATCACAGACCCGGGTGATCGTGGAAGAAATGCTCCACTTTGATTTTGAAATCACCCAGCTCACCGTGCGCGCACTGAACGCGCAGGGTGAAATACAAACTTATTTTTGCGACCCCATTGGTCACCTGCAACAGCAAGGTGACTATGTGGAAAGCTGGCAGCCTCAGATCATGAGCGAAATCGCCCTGGCACGCTCCCGACAAATCGCCAAAGAAGTCACTGACAACCTGGGTGGTCGCGGGCTGTTTGGCGTGGAATTATTCATCAAAGGCGACGAAGTCTGGTTCAGTGAAGTCAGCCCGCGACCACACGACACGGGTATGGTCACTATGGTGACCCAGGCGCAAAATGAATTTGAACTGCATGCCCGCGCCATTCTCGGTCTGGCAGTGGACACCCGCCTACGCGAACCCGGAGCCAGCGCGGTGATTTACGGCGGGCATGAACTGGCTGGCATTGCTTTTGAAGGCATCGCCGAGGCATTACGCGTTCAGCAAACCGAATTACGTCTGTTCGGCAAACCTGAAGCCTTTGTACGCCGACGCATGGGCGTAGCTCTGGCTTACGGCGGTGGTGGTGCCAATAACAGCGCCAACGATGCCCGCCAGCGTGCCAAACAAGCCGCATCGCTCATCAAGCCTGTACCGAAATAACCAAAACCCGCTGCGTCTTACTATGTCTCGTCTCATCATTCTCATCACTGTTGTACTGGCTGCCTGGCTGCTGGTGCGCTGGTTTGTGCGCACTCCGCCCAAACAGGTGATCACCACCGCCAAACGTGCCGGACTGATGCTTGCGCTGCTCGTACTTGCCTTTTTTGCCCTTACTGGTCGCCTTAACTGGATCTTTGTCATCGGCGCAGCAGCCCTGCCCCTCCTAAGGCGAGGTTTTATGTTATTGCGTTTCCTGCCCATGGTGCGGGGTCTGTTTGGCGGCACAGCCGGTCAGGCGGGTGCCGCTTTCGGTCGGCAGCAGGGCAGTCCGTTCTCCACACTGGAAACCCGTTTCCTGCGAGTCAGTCTGGACACCAATACCGGCAATCTGGACGGTGAAGTGCTGGACGGTGCCTTTGAGGGACAGTTTCTCAGCAAACTGACGCTGGATGAACTGCTGCGTCTGCTACAGGAATGCAGCATCGACCCACGCTCCACCGCCCTGCTCGCAGCTTACCTGGATCGTCACCATAGCGGCTGGCGTACACAAACTGACAACGACGGACCCCGTAGAACACCATCGGAAGATGGTATGTCTGTCGCAGAAGCCCGCGACATTTTAGGCGTGGAGGCTAAAGCCGACAAAGAAGAAATCACTCAGGCCCACCGGAGGCTAATCCACAAACTCCATCCGGATCGCGGTGGCTCCACTTATCTGGCCACTAAAATCAATCAGGCCAAAGATTGTCTGCTTAGGGGTGTCCATGCTCCCCCAAAAGGGTAGTTGACGAAAACGCTGGGTTATCTAAAATAGCCTACAGAGTCCCTTAATGTTGTTGCCACCCGGCAACGTAGAACCGTTGGAGTCAATTATGCAGGCAGAAGTAAACGGCAAGATCATTGCACTGAGTGAAGCCGGATGGTTGGAAAACCTGAGCGAATGGAGCGAAGCCCTCGCCTACGAAATCGCCAAAAATGAAAAAGTGGAACTCACCCCCGAACATTGGGACATCATTAACGAAGCCCGGCATTTTTTCGAAGAAAACGGCAAAGTCTGTGAGCCGCGTACCTTTTCCAAAGTCATGAAAAAAAAATACGGCAAAGACCGTAGTGATAGCAAGTACCTCTACTCCCTGTTCCCTTACGGTCTGGTAAAATCAGCCAACAAAATTGCCGGACTGCCACGTCCCAAAGGTTGTAGCTAGGGGGGTATTAATAATCATTAATACGATGTACTGACCGTTCTTAGCGGACATGTCCTGCCAACCCGACCTGGCAGGACTTTTTTTTGCCTGTACGCATTTCTGCACTCATACCGCACAACACAAACCTTTGAATTAGCGGCCATTCCACCGTAGGCTAAAGACCCGCACGGACGATCAGAGAGTTCACAAAACGTGGTACAACCGTCTTCCCCAAATGCTGCGCCTCCATTCAACCTTATCTGCGGTTGTACGTCCCTGTTCTTTTCAATACTGCTTTGCGCACCCCCCCTGCATGCCGCCGCAGAAACAAACACAAACTCAGCAGAAGGGACAACAGAGCCACGCATCCCCCTGCTGGAACCGCTGGACAGCACACGCAATGCCGTCTCACACCAGGTCACCGAATTTGCCAATTGGCTGGACAATTTTTTTGGTGATGAGCGCATCTACGATGAATCACAAAACAGCAGCCTCAAACTGAACCTGTTGCAAATTAACGAAGAAGGCTATCAACCGCGTTACGAAGCCAACCTGCAAGGTAAACTCACCCTGCCCAATACACAAAAACGACTAGAGCTTTTATTCGAGAGTGACCCCGAAGAAAATGCAAATGCCGACAATACTATCGCAGAAGCTGTGGAAGCACAGGAGCAATCCCTCGGTCTGCGGTACATCCAGCTCTCCACCGACTGGTTGCGCGCCAATACCGATGTCGGCGTGCGTTTCCGTTCCGGGGGACTGGACAGCTTTGTCCGTTTTCGTCTGCGAGGACTATTTCACTTCGGCCACTGGAATCTGCGTGCCACCGAAACCCTGTTCTGGCGTGACTCAACCGGCCCCGGTGCAACCACACGGCTGGATATCGAACGCCGGTTTGCCAAAACCTGGTTGTTCCGCGCCACCAGCAAAGCCACCTGGCTGGATAAAACCCGCCAGTTCGATATGAACCAGGATTTTTTTCTGATCCATACCATCAACAAACACCGTGCCATCATTTACCGTACCGGGCTGACCGCCGTCAGCGAACCAAAAATGCAAACCACTGGCTACGTCGTGTCAGTGCGCCTGCGCCAACAAATTCATCGCGACTGGCTGTTCTTCGAGATCAACCCCAAAGTAGTGTATCCACAAGCCGAGGATTTTCACTCACGACATTCGTTAACATTTAAACTTGAAGTTGTCTTCGGTGGCGTATGAACAGGGCATGCCATGAAGCCCAGACATATAACAATTTCAACGTCTGTGGTATTTCATTTTTTCCACTGTTGTGTCTTGCCAGAAAAAATCACCGTCAACAAGAATAAAACATCAACGGTGTAAACATCTCACCAACAAAACCAACGGTTTCAAGTTATGCTTGCAACAAAAATGTCTCAACCATACAACACAATGAACGAACCAATAATGGCATGCCCCCCTAACACAAAAAACAAGTCTTAAAGAAAACCCATATCCACTGCAACCCACTAAGGGATGGAAATTAAATAAGTTATTTAATTTCCATCCCTAAACGCATACCTTATCAAGACAGTCACAACCTCAAAGAAATGGGTGGTTTTACTCTATCATATCCCTTCTTTGATGTATTTGTTAGCTGCCAGCTATCATCCTTTTCGCTCTTTGGTTATTCGTATTTATTGTAAACAATTATCTCCTTATCTACTTTAAATGTAATAAAGTAGAAACAATCAATAAATATAATAACCCGCTTGTCACTCCCTGTAGTGACAATGTAAGACAATAACAAGGACGTTATCATTGTGGGCACAAAACCGCACTATGACAGTTGGATAAATGCCAAACCCTTCGAAAAAAAGAAACACATTAATACCGGCAATAAATTACCGTCGGATTTTCACGGCGTATTATATCGTAGCGGCCCTGCTTTATTTGAGCGAAACGGTCAGAAAAAATCCTATTTTGTTGATGGTGACGGCATGGTTCACAGCTTTGCCTTTAACGGTAATAACATTTGTTATACAAACCGTTTTGTCCGAACAAAAAAATTCATCGAAGAATCCAGGAAAAAAGAATTCATTTATGACACCTGGACATTTCGAGCCGGTCAGGACGAGTTTGATGAAATTGAGCCTCCTAAATATGAAAGTCAGGCTTATATCGCACCGGTCTTTCACCACAAAAAACTGTTTGTGTTTGATGAATCATTCAGCCCTTACGAGCTAGAGCCAAACAGTTTGGAAACAATTGGCCGATCAACACTGGGACTGTTAGATCCACAGGCAGCATTTTCAGCACATTCCAAAATTCATACATTCCAAAACCAATGGCTGCACTTTGGTTTAAAGCATGGAAAGCAGGCGGAAGTCTATTTCACCATTCTTGACAATGAAGGAAGATTATTAAACAGCTTTTCACAGATTCTTCCCCGGGCTGTGTATGTTCATGATTTTTTTACGACTGAAAATTATGTCGTCATGTGCCTGCATCCGGCATTCATACGCATTCAATCAGTATTGGCGGGAACCCGAAGCTTTATCAACTCGATAAAGTGGCTTCCCGAAGAAGGAAACTTGATTGTTATCTACCACAAATCAGGAAAAGAAGCGCCTAAATACTATGACGCACAGGCACGCTGGTGGTTACATTCAATCAATGCCTGGGAGGAGCACGACAAAATAGTCATGGATTTTGTAGGGCACTCATCACCTGATCATCTCATGGGAACTTCGCCCATGTATAAAAATGCACTGACAGGCACAGCTCATGGCCCTTATGCCCCCGGTGAAATATGGCGGTACGAAATTGATATAAACAACGGTAATTTACATGAAATGCGTTTGTTTGAAGGTAATTATGAATTTCCAACCGTACATCCTGATCGTGTCGGCTTGAAAAACAAATTCAGTTACATGGTCAAAGGAAATACTCAAAATCCTTTTTGGAATACCGTCGTTCAAGTTGATATGGAAACAGGAATACAACAGGAGCATTGTTTTGGTGAAGGGGTTTATTGCTCTGAGCCAATACTTGCTCCCGGCATGCAAGGAGTGAATTTCGGCCCTAATGAGTCTGTCGGTTTACTGATGTCATTAATTCATGACGGAATAAATAAATGTAATTATCTGGCCATTTTCAAAAGTGGAGAAATAAACCAGGGACCACTGACATTGGTCCATATTGAAAATGAAATACCGCTGACCTTTCATGGCTGTTGGAGAAGGACGATTAACAAGGAGTTATAAAAATGAAAAGGAATAAAAATAAAGAGCCAATCGCCATTGTCGGCATGTCATGCCGTTTACCGGGCGGAGGCAATACGCTCACCGAATTCTGGGACAATCTTATTGCCGGTAAAGACACGGTTATTCCAGTACCCGGTGATCGCTGGAGTACTAAGAAGTTTTATGACCCTGACCCCGATAAACCGGGAAAAATGTATATGCGTGAAGGGGCTTTTCTCGACACCGATATCGCTGCTTTTGATGCATTATTTTTTGGCTTGTCACCCCGAGAAGCACAAATTCTGGACCCTCAACAGCGTCTGGCACTGGAGCTGGTCATTGAGGCCGCCGATGATGCCGGCATTCGCCTGGAAGACCTGTCTGACAGTGATACGGGTGTTTTCATGGGCGGTTTCTTCATGGATCATCTTAGTCTGCATACCCATTACCTCAATCGCAGAGAAATTTCAGCTGTATCATCAACTGCCGTTTCCTGCACTTTATTATCCAACCGAATTTCCTATTCCCTTAACCTGAAGGGGCCCAGTGTCAGCATGGATACCGCATGCTCTTCTTCATTGGTTGCCACTCACTATGCCTGCAACAGTTTATGGAATAACGAATGCCGTATCGTCATTGCGGGAGGGGTAAGTCTGATGATAAATCCGACGACAACCATCACCCTGTCAAAAGGCCGGTTCTTGTCTACTCACGGGCGCTCCATGAGTTTTGACCGCCGCGGAGATGGGTATGGTCGCGGTGAAGGAGGAGGTATTGCGTTCTTGAAACGATTAAGTGAGGCTGAAGCCGATGGTGATAAAATATATGCTGTTATCAAAAACACAGGGGTTAATCAGGATGGCCGAACAGCAGGCATCACTTTACCAAACCCTTCTTCACAAAAGTCACTCATTGAAAAAGTATATAAGGAAGCAGGTGTTGGTTATTCTGATGTGCAATATATTGAAGCCCATGGTACCGGCACCAAAGCAGGTGATTCCACTGAATTGAGTGTCTTGCATGACGTAATGAGTCAACGCAATACGGGTGCAGAAAAAAAAGAAAAGGTCTTTGTTGGATCAGTTAAATCCCACATTGGCCACCTGGAAGCCGCAGCGGGCATCGCTGGCCTGATTAAAACCACATTATCCTTGCAAAGCGATATTATTCCACAAAATATCAATTTTAAAGAAGGCAATACTGAGGTTGATTTTAACAACCTTGCTGTACAGGTACCATTGAAAAACCAGGACTGGCCAGAATGTGATGTCCCGCGTGCCAGCATTAACTCCTTTGGCTTTGGCGGCACTAATGCACATGTCATTGTTGAAAAATATCAACCTGCGGTAACACCAACAGTAAAAAAACCTGAATCCACTATCAATTGGCCTATTTTATTCCCCTTGTCAGCCCGTAGTGAAAGTGCGTTAAAAAAGAGCGCCCTTATGATGGCAGACCGAATTGCATCCGCAAATGACTTCGACGATGTCTATTATTCTGTACGGTATAGACGCAGCCATTACAATAAACGACTGGCCATATATGCTGAAAATCTGGAAGACTTGCAAAATAAATTGCACGACTATGCCAGGGATGAATTTTCACCCCATATCATCTCTGGGGACAGTGAAGAAAATGTAAAAATCGCATTCGTCTATACCGGTATGGGCCCACAATGGTGGGCCATGGGTCGTGAGCTGATGGAAACACAGCCTGTATTCAGACATGCACTGGAAGCCTGCGATACCGCATTTAAACCGATTTCCGGCTGGTCATTGATTGAAGCGCTTTCCCGGGATGAAAAAACCTCCAATATCACACAGACCGATATTACCCAGCCAGCCAACTTTGCCTTGCAGTATGCATTAACCGCCTATTGGCAGTCACTGGGGGTGGAACCCGAGTTGATTGTAGGTCATAGTCTGGGAGAAGTTGCCGCAGCCCACGCAGCGGGTGCTCTCAGCCTGAAAGATGCACTAACAGTTATTTATCACCGGGGCCGATTACAACAACACACTGACGGTGAAGGCGGTATGCTGGCTGTGGGCTTAAGCGCAAGTGATATTGCTGATTATATCGAACCCTATGGCGAACGCCTGTGTATAGGAGCCATCAACAGCCCGGGAGCTGTTACTCTTTCCGGCAATCTGGAAGCGATTACCCTGCTTTCAGAAACGTTGGAAGATGAGGGAATTTTCCACCGTAAACTCCATGTAAAAACCGGTTTCCATAGTTTTGTTATGGACGGCCTGAAAATCGAGCTACTCGAAAGTTTAAAAGATATTCAAACCGCCAACACAACGAAGCCACTATACTCCAGCGTTACTGGAAAGCTTGAAGAAGGCTGTTGGTTTAATACGGAATACTGGTGGAAAAATGTTCGCCACCCTGTTTCTTTTGCACAAAGCACCATTGCGATGATTAAAGAGGGTGCCAATATATTTATGGAGATTGGTCCTCATCCCGTATTGGGTTCCGCTATCAAACAGTGTTTACAGGCAGAACAAAAACGTGGGCACACGGTCAGCTCCCTGGTTCGCAAAAAACCTGAACAAGAAAATATGTTACTCAGCCTGGGACAATTATATTGCACAGGCTACGACATTGACTGGTCAAAATTCGGCGGTAATAATGGAAAGCTGACCAACTTGCCGATGTACTGTTGGGACAAAGAAATTTACTGGGGTGAGGACCCCTATACCCGGGAAGATCGCTTAGGAAATGCTGAACACCCTGTTTTTGCTTTGGATTTACGCCTACCCCACCCTGCCTGGGAAGTGGACTTTAATCTGAATTACTTTCCCTGGTTAACCGATCACAAAATAGAAGGCTTGGTTATAAACCCCGGTGCTGCATATATTGAAGCCGGTTTAATGTTGTGCAAAAAAATATTTGGCGACAAATCCTGTATTCTGGAAGATGTTCAATTCAACACGCCTCTTGTTTATCGTGAAAAAGACAGTCAAAGAATACAAATACACTATAGTCATGAGAGTCAGCGTTTTTCCGTTTATAGCCAGAATCATCAGGCAAATCACACATGGACTTATCATGCAGGTTCAAAAATACAGACATATAAGGGGGCTTTCAGAAAAACCAGACATGACATTACTGCTTTAAAAAACAAACTTGGCAAGTCTTATAATGTGGATGATTTCTATACCATGCTGGCAGATGTGGGATTGCAATATGGCCCCTCTTTCCAGGGTGTACAGGAAATTCACGTTGGAAATGATGAGGCATTGGTGAAAATCAAAACACCTACAGGGCTATTAGCCGAGGATTATTATTTACACCCCTGCCAACTTGACCCTTGCTTTCAAACCCTGGCCATTCTCCAAATTGATTCAGAACGCCCCTATTTACCCACTGCACTTGAACAACTCATCATTAAAGACAGCCCGCCAGAGGAATTCTGGTGTCACCTGAAAGTAGTATCAAGAACAGCAAGAGAACTGAAAGCTGACTTTGATATTTTTGATCTACATGGAACACCTTTAGTTCAGATCAAAGGTATTATTTGTCGCGAAGTACCTGCCTTGCAGTCTACTGATGAGCGATATAGCGGAAACCTGTATAAAATGGCCTGGCATGAAGACAACAACGAAATAAAAATAAAAAAAGATGCTCTAAATGCTATTGTTTTTTTAAGGCATAACCAGAAAAGTATTTCTCAGGCCTGGAGAGAACAGGACCCTGGCTGTATACAGGTTTTCTGGGATGATAATTATAATGTTCTTGGCGAAAATAATTATTCTGTTAACCCCAGAAATCAGCAACACTGGAAACAATTATGGCAAGACTTGTCTGGCTTTGAATTCTCCGCCATGATTTATTTGTGGCATTTGGGAGAAAACACGCCAGTGGATCATTATGAAAATGGTGATATCCTCTTGTTGTCGCTATTTTCCATGTCGCGGGAAGATATTCTCCACAGACAATTCAAGATAGGGCTGGCCGTGAGTCATGCGAATCATGTTGTCCACTCTGATAAATGTGAAGGACTGGGTTTATCCACGCTTTGGGGTATTCAACGTGTACTGATGAGTGAAATCGTTTCAAAATACTGTAAATCTGTTGATTTTGATCGGGCAAACAACCACAGTGCCCATGAAATTGATTTACTGGTGAAAGAATTCCTGTTTGAAGATGAGGAGTCCGAAATTGCTTATCGCGACGGAAAACGCTACATCCATCGTTTAAAGCGGGTGAAAGAAAAATCTCTACAACCTCAGGGCCGGTTGGCAAAAGAAGCGTTAGAAAACCCGTTAAGCTATAACCCCGAATCAGCCTTGTTCAATAAAATACCAGCGCCTGTCATTCATCCTGATAAATGTATTGTACGTGTTATCTCTTACTATATCGGTGATATGACGAAACAAACCGTTGATCGCAGTACCGGCAAGGGGCAATGGGAAGGCTGGGGTGAAATTATTGTGCCTGGCAGAAACGCAGAGGCTGAGTTTCAGCCCGGTGATAAGGTCAGTTTTCTTGGTTTTGACCAGAAACTGAGTACATTTTTGGCAGTGGACAAAAAATGGTTGGTACCCTGCAAATCGCAACAATGTTGGGCACCGCTATCATTAACATTATCGGTATGTGCCGCTTTTGATACACTTCCGTTAGACACAACCCGGTCAATTCTACTCTCAGATCAACATAGCGAAACGGGTAAATTAGTCAGTGCTTTGCTTCAACATCAAGGGTTGAATTTTGATGTTCTGGATACTGATGCTCAGAAACAGACAGTTTATGACATATTGATTGATTGCGGTAACAGCAACACTGGCTTTTCGACGTACCATAAAATTAAATATTATGGCCAATTTCTGGCATTGGGTGAGAATATCACTTATGACGAAACGCTCTGGAAAGTATTATCAGAGCGAAATATTACTTACCTGTCATCAAGCATTAAAAGCCTGAATAAACCACAGGCATCAGAGATATTATTACGGGCAAAAACATTCATGGCACAATCATCTATTCAGTTTGATTATGAACACTCATTAACCCGTTACACGCACAACCAGTTATCAGATATCTTCAATACTTTAAATAGCGAGCATAATATTGCACCGGGCTTACTGACATTTCCTGCGGATGCTATGGTTGAAGCCAATATCCCTTATAGGGAAAAATCCTTATTTGTCGCAGATGCCAGCTATCTTATTACCGGAGGAACCCGAGGACTGGGGCTGGAGCTTGCAAAATGGGCTTCAACACAAGGTGCCAGACATTTGGTTTTATTAAGCTTACGGGGTTTGACAAGTGATTATGCCATAAAGACAGTAAAGGAGATTGAGGCCAAAGGTTGCCGGGTAAAAATAATAGCCGTGGACATTGCTGATAAAGAAACACTAAAAGAAGCTTTTAATACTGTTAGTGGTGACATTCCTGTGCTTAAAGGTGTGATACATGGTGCAATGGTCCTGGATGACGATTTTTTGCAATCGCTGTCGCCAGAACGTATGGATAAAGTGCTGTCACCCAAAGTGCGTGGAGCCTGGAACCTTCATCAACTGACCCTGGACATGCCATTGGACTTTTTCTTTAGCCTTTCATCGGTATCTTCTTTGATAGGAAACCCCGGGCAGGCAAACTACGTTGCAGCGAACTGTTTTCTGGATGCTTTCTCCCATTACCGCCAAGGCCTGGGGTTGCCCGCAACAACGGTGAATCTTGGCGTGGTTTCTGATAGTGGCATCGTTTCTGAACGAAAAGAGGTTGAAGATTTTTTTGCCAATGCAGGATTCTCGGGTATCAAGCCCGTTCAGATCGGTGAATTTTTACAGTTTGCTTATCAAACATCGCCCGCACAAATTGCTTATTTTGACCTGGATTGGACAAAATGGAATGCAATGTTACCCACCGATTGGATGCCACCAATATATGAAGAGGTTATGAATGATGCTAAAGGGGGAAACTCTGATGCACTCCTTCAAACCAAGGCCTGTATTAAAGACCTTGACGAAGAAGCGCAGCAAGATTTTTTCAAAGAACTTGTGAGAAATGAGCTTTCAGCATTATTAAAAATGCCCGCCGAAAAAATTGACATGCATACACGAATTGTGGATATCGGCGTCAACTCCCTTATGGCCGTTGAGTTCTCTGGAAGTATGGGTGAGAAATATGGCCTCATGATGCCAATATTGGATATCATGAGTGGCGCGACAGTAGAGCAGGCAGCTCTGCTAACGCTAAATCACATTCGTAATAATTGATATCCCCCAGGGGGTGTTAACCATAATTTTGTTTATTTGGCATTTGAGTGACTTGAGTTAAGCTGAGATTGAGTAAGTCAATACAGGATATCTAAGGACAAAGAAAGACACTCAATAATCCGGACGAGGTATTCCTCGCAATGGTTGTATTTCTTTGTTGTTACTGATGGACTTGGGCAAAGGGTTTAACAAGTGAATACGGTTTTTTTCCGGATCAACTGTTTTACTCGGCAAGGATTGTAAATAATAGGCAACAATTTCCGTTGCATCCACGATACCGCCATACCTGTCTTTTAACACTTTGATTTCCTGAGCGAGCATGCCATTGATTTTATGTGAATTATCGAGATACCAATAGCCCGCAACAGTATACATGCGTGCAGTATCCAGTAATTCACCATTAATACGCATATTTGATACCCTCACCCGATATTCATTACCCGGGTCAAGGGTGTACGTAATACCTGAAGACCCCTGTAACCAGCCCCCCCCCCAATTGGCAACCCAACCACTAAAAACATCATCAGCAGATTTTTCAATAGCGAGGTATAAATTGTCACCGGACACTTTACCGCAGGCAATTTGTGGCCCAATGGGAATATAGTGATAGATATCTTCAAGACGGATTGGCCCCGGAGCAATGTGTGTGCCATAACGAAATCCGCGAATAACACCCACATCAGCATTACAAGCCAGCCTGAATGCATCAGAAAGAAAATTATGGGATGAGCCTTCTACCACTGCGGGCATCGATGCAGCATCGGAAAAATTGGAACGGTGCAAGGCAACTTTTGTATAACCAATAATAGTATCGATCGGCGTTCTTAACACTGCCGCATTAATAGGATTAACATGGGATACAAAACCCGGCCCTTTTATAAAAGGACGTCGGTATTTTTCTATCATTGCCTGTATTTCCGGATCAGGTTTGTAGTCACGGGTATTGATAAAATGGGGTTTCCAATGCCAGCTGCTGATTTTTTTATCCGTAATCGTCAGAGTGATTTCTCCAAGCATAGTGCCATCCTGGCCTTCTTCTATAATTAATGTACCATTTTTTGTTTGCAAAACCTCCCGGGTTTCTTCATGCATGTCTGAAGATAATATGATATCAACACCTGGGATTCTCTCTGCAATATCAAGATTGGCAGCCAGGCCACGCTCTGAAATCAGTATGATCAGATCAACCTTGTCTTCTTTTTTCAGCAGAGATATGGCTTCTTCAAGCTCCTCCTCACCGGGGCTTAAATAGAACCCATCCATTAAA
Source organism: Gammaproteobacteria bacterium (assembly GCA_021648485.1). GTDB lineage: Bacteria > Pseudomonadota > Gammaproteobacteria > SZUA-152 > SZUA-152 > SZUA-152. The sequence goes on along the minus strand of JAKISS010000019.1, from coordinate 22,042 downwards.
AACGGGCTCACAGATTGTGGGCCACGCTCAGCAGTAAGGCCGACAATACCGATTTTTATATCACCCACTTGTTTAATCAAATGCGACGGTAAAACCCGCCGCCCTGCTTTTTCTGGATAAGGTGTGAGGGGATATTCATAGAGAGTGACATAGTAGAGGTTAGCGGCCAGAGCATTCCAGTTGGCTTTTGGATTATCCCCTGAAAACAATTCGATAAAACGCCTTGTACCATATAAGAAATCCCAGTTTCCTGGCGCAAAAGCATCGATATCAAATTTATTGAGTATATCGACAATAATCTGGCCACGGGAAAACAGGGCTTCGGCAGATCCTTGTATGGTATCCCCCGTGTTAATCAATAATGTATGGGTATTTTTTTCACGAATTTCTTTTATTGCGCTGTATAAATAGGAAAGCCCACCCACCTTGTATTCTGTGGTTGATTCATTGTCCCGCATATTCGGGCGAGGTATAAGGTGCCCATGGATGTCACCCATGTGTATCAGTGTGATGGTATTGTTAGCAGCCTGTACCGACGAAAAAAATATGCTGTATAAGAATACCAGACATGCCCATCTGATTATTAGTTTTAGTTTCATTTTCAATTTCTGAGCATCAAGGGCGGATGTAAGTCCACCCCAGGGTATGTTTCTCAACAATTTCGGCAACACCCGAAGGTACATAACGTACAGATTGCAGCATATCAGAAGGACGCAAATTAGCCGCGCGCATAGCAATTTCACAAAGCACAATACGTACTCCACTGTATGTAGCTGCTTTTACCTTGTCAGATATCGGTGCCGGCGCATAATATTTCAATGTATGAACACCAGCACCAAATACCACTATTTCCACTTCTATATTTTCAGGGCCGAAAGATTTTTGTGCATCTTTGGCATTATTTAAAGCAAGATTCAGTTTATCCAGACTGTCCTCACTAACCTGTATCAGCAGACTATAACGTGGTGCTTCACTGGACCATACCGTACCAACAAGCAGCATCAAACACATGATGCCTGGCAGCCATTTTCGAATTTTCATCCTTACTCTCCCGTTTATGCCACATGATCCTGATGATCCTGATGGTCCTGATGGTCCTGATGGTCCTGATGGTCCTGATGGTCCTGATGGTCCTGATGGTCCTGATGGTCACCGTTATTACTTTCTTTCAAGTAATAAATATTCTCTTCGCCAATGATTTCTTTCAGCCCACTGGAATGCAGCACTGCATCGTGGTTGTGGTTCCGCAACCACAATAACATTCGGGCACCTGCCTTTACGCGGCTTTGGGCTTCTCGCACCAGAACTTCTGCACCAGTGCCATCGATCGACTGAAGGTTTTCACCTGAGATAATTAAATCCCCTTTTCCGCCATCTTGTTTTCTTAATTCTGTCAAAACGCTTTCTAAACGCATCACAGAACCAAAAAACAAACTACCCGAAATCTGCAATACTGTAACGTGGTCAAACCGTTTGGGTATTTCCACGCTCAACTCGTTATATTTCTGTCTTCCGGAAGAGAGTGAAAGGCGCTGATTTTCTAAAGATTGATAGAGTTTCTTACCGCCTTCGGGTCCGCCACTCTGTACAATCGGTCCTGAAGCAGACCGGGGAAAGTATTGCTGTGCATCTTTCCCTGTCAATAATTCTATTTCAGGTTTGGATACATTTTTCAGGTAAGCAATAATCGACAACGCTATACCAAAAAATACCGCATAATCAACACCGCCATAAATTGTAGAAAATAAAATCAGGGCAAAAATAAACTGATTTTCTCTTTTTTCCAAAAGGGTTTTTTTAATGTCATTTTTTTTGATGAGCCCTGCACCTACTAACAATAATATGGCAGCCATCACAGAAATTGGCATATGAGCGATAAGAGGAGCGGCAAATACAACGAGAATTCCCAGAGTAATAACAGATATCAGCGCAGATAAAGGCGTTCTCCCACCTGATTCAAAATTGGATGCACTACGGTTAAAAGAACTGCAACTGGGAAAACAGGAAACAAAGCTGCCTGCCAGGTTTGAGATGCCCTGTCCCAAAACCTCCTGATTAATATCGATACACTGACCTGATTTAATTGCCATGGCACGGGCAATAAGAGATGCCTGTATCAAACCTAAAAATGCGATGACAAAGGCTGCGGGCAATAAGCCCTGAGAGGCTTCAGCAAAATTTTCCGGGCTAAAATCCGGGGAAGAAAGCGGCAATGCGGATAATGACATGGTGCCCAGTTTATCCAGGCCTACATTGGACTCACCCAGTATTAATTCCAACCCAGCCGCAAATAACATCCCTACGATAACCGCGATAATAAGAAAGGGCAGCTTTGGGTAGTAGCGTTTGATCAACAATCCCGAAAGTACGGTAACAACACCAACAGAAACAGCAAATCCATTAGCTCTTGATATACCGTAAATAATTTGGGGGATAGCATCTTCTATAGGCTCAGCGATATTCATCAAGACACCCATAAAATTACCCAGCTGGGAGACAATAATGATAATACCAACACCGGTAATCAGTGCAATTGTCACAGTTTGAGAGAAATAGTTAAATATAATGCCAAGGCGTAACAAGCCTAGCGCAATCTGGATAACGCCTGCCATGAATGCCAGGGTAATAGCATATTGAATCCATTCGGGCGAGGCAATGCTGGCATACGGGGCGATGGTGAACGCAATAAGTATACTTAATGCTGTATTAGGGCCTGACATGGCGTGCCAGGATGAGCCAAACAAAGCAGCAAACATAACAGGAAATATCGAAGTATACAGTCCGTATTCAGGTGGCAAACCTGCTAATGTCGCAAGCGCAATCGCTTGTGGCAATATCAACACTCCAGCAGTGACACCTGCAATAATATCTGCTTTAACAACCTCCCGGTTAAGCATGGACATCCAGCGCAAGAAAGGAAACACTGCGTAAATCCAGTTTGTTTTAGTGGCCATAACTGTTTAGCGCGCCATGTTTGGAAAAAAGAAATCCATCGCCTGACTCATCTTTGGGTTCCTGGGGCGATCTTGCAGCCAAATGTAAATTGCCACATCCAGTGATTCCTGATTTGTCAAACTAAAGCTGGCTCCCAGCGGCATATTCCCCTTGATAAATTTTGCCAGCGTCCTTACACGCTGTAATCCCGAACCTTTATTATAAGAGTCTCTCCCCCACAGTGGCGGAAACATATAACCTTCACCATTCGTATGCTTTTGTCCTTTACCATCCTTCCCGTGACAAAGTTCACAACGGGTTTCATAGACAATTTTTCCACGCTTTGGGTCCAAATCCTGCGTACGACTTATATTGGGAAGGCCGCGCCCCGGGAGGTCTACGCCCACAGGTGCGCCTTTTGAAAGCCATTTTGTATAAGTGACCAGAGCTTTCATTTCCGGTGCATCCAGCGTGGGCGCAATGCCATTCATACTGTATATAAAACAATCCTGAATACGCTCTTCAAGTGTTACCACTGTGCGGGTTTTGTGGCGATACATTGGGTATCTTCCGTAAGCTGCCCATAAAGGAATGCCGTGTGGTTTACGTCCTTCCTGTAAATGACAACTGGAACAATTTAACCCGTTACCTGCATAACGTTTGGCATATACACCGGTCTTAATGAAAATATTTCGCCCCATTCTCACCATGTCACCAAATCTGTCATCGGGAATATCCGCTACCAGAGGGGGCGCAAAATATTCACCAGGACTGATCACATGTACCTGGGTTAATTGCGTCGGCAAACTGAGTCGTGAATTTACCAGACTGGGCCTGACTTCCAGGCTATCCAGGGTTTGCCCAAGCTCTTGTGCTGCAACAGGCAATACAGCTACATGGTAAAAACTGAAAATAAAAACCCATTTCAACAAAATTCTCTTCATTTGTATTACTCACTATTAACGGAGTATGACAAATTGTCATAGTACGCAGCTACGTTGACCTTATCTCCATCGGTAAGTTGATCGGCAATATTCCTCATTAATGCCAGGTGATCATTATCCCTTTTCCCAGCTTGCCATTTATTAATTTGTGCAATAATGTACGTGACGGGCTGGCCAGCCAAGGGAGGGAAAATTGCACCAAAACCCTGACCGCCAGGGCCATGACAGGAATCACAGGAGGGTAATCCATATTCTGGCTTTCCACGCAAGGCCAGATCTTCACCTCGCTCCAAAGTTTCAAAATCATATGCCTTTGGACTGGCCACAAAAGCCAGCTTGCTATAATAAATCGCTAAATTATGCCGGTCTTCAGCACTCAACAATTTGGCCAACCCATTCATTTTAGGGTCGTAGCGAGTGCCCGGCGTGAATACCGTCAGATCACCATAAGTTCGAGGAGTTTTAACATAGTCGCGAGCAATGGGTTCGACAAAGGCCCGTGTTTTCAGAGGGTCCCGTGCATAGTCTTCTAATTGTTTTTTAATGTAGCTCGGGTGTAACCCGGCCAGTCTGGGGCTCGCTATTTTAGCATCTCCCTGTCCTTGGAGACCATGACATGAGACACAAGAAGGAATTTTACCACGACCATTTAGCGCCAATTCTTCTCCGGCCAAACGATGTAAATCATGAGAGTCAGAAAAAACCGGTAATACTGATTGAACGAGAAAAATAACAAATGATACTGCTAACAACAATAAAAAAAATTTCCATATTGATATTTTTGTTATCCAGGAAACTAAAGAACACTTAATATTATCACTCAACCTCATATCAATGTCCTTTATAAAAGCTACGTCTATGAAGCAGCCTTTCATATTATTTTTTTAAACTAAGAGTCTGTCAATAATTGTAAAGATACAACATGTTCCTTTGGCCTATCTTAATTAGATTAAATTCCACACAGATATTTTTTATATGTTTTTAAAAATCACATTATACGTCAACCTATATATATACCCGCAGCGATTGAAATTTAGGCACTCATTGCACGCCCTCTTCATTCCATGGCTGCGTTGAAATTCCTCACAATAAACCGGCTATTACTCGTCATTTCGCCTTGCCATGAAATGAATATGACGCACACTGAACACCTAAATCTCAAACGCTACGGGTATAGATAGAATTTTCCATAACAATAAATTTATACTTAAAAAATGGTGCAGGGTAACCCTGCACCACTTCTGCCAACATAACTAATTATTAGTGATTAATATCACCATCATCATGCTTGTCATTACCATGCCTGCGAGCTCGCAAACCCATCATCATTAACAACGCAAGGCCAGCGAAGGGACCAAAGGCACCACCACCTGCTTCATTAATCTCAATAGTGGTACTGGCACTACTAGTGCCGCCGACATTATCCGTTACTGTCAATGTAACGTCATAGGTTCCTTCTTCGGTGTAAGTGTAAATAGGGCTTATACCTTCACCAACCCCACCATCACCAAAGTCCCAGCTATAGGAAACAATTTTTCCATCGGGATCGGATGAGAAGAACCCATTGAACAATACAATCTTGTCAACAGAGCTTTTATAGGGACCACCCGGATTCGCAATTGGTAACTGATTGTCGGAAACGACAATCTCCACAGTCGTATCCACTGAGTTTGTTGCGCCAACGTTATCCGTTACCGTCAGAGTCACATCAAATGTGCCTTCCTCGGTGTAAATGTTGCTCGGTGTTACACCCGTGCCGGTTGTACCATTACCGAAGTCCCAGCTATACGAGACAATGGTGCCATCGGGATCGGACGAGGCTGAACCATCAAACTGTACGGCAACACCAACAGTACCGCTGTAGGGACCACCAGAATCTGCGGCCGGTTGTTGGTTAACAACGACCCCGCCAATCACTACCGTTGTACTGGCTGAGTTTGTTGCACCAGCATTATCCGTTACCGTCAAAGTCACGTTAAACGTACCGGCTTCGGTATAAGTCACGCTTGGAGTTGTGCCCGTGCCAGTTATGCCATTGCCAAAATCCCAACTATAGGAAGCAATCGCACCATCGGGATCGGACGAAGCAGAGCCGTTGAACTGTACAGCAACACCAGCAGTACCGTTGTAGGGGCCACCCGGGTTTGCAACCGGCGACTGATTCGCAGCGGCAACCACCACCACGGTTGTACCCACCGAGTTTGTTGCACCGGCATTATCCGTTACCGTCAAGGTCACATTAAATGTACCCGCTGCGGTATACGTCGTACTTGGCGTTGCGCCTGTACCGGTTGTGCCATTACCAAAATCCCAACTATAGGAAGCAATCGTACCATCGGGGTCGGACGAAGCAGAGCCGTTGAACTGTACAGCAATACCAGCAGTACCGTTGTAGGGACCACCCGGGTTTGCAACCGGCAACTGATTCGCAGCGGCGGTAACAACCACAGTTGTACTCATCGAGTTCGTTTCACCGGCATCATCCGTTACCGTCAGGGTCACATTAAATGTACCCGCTTCGGTATAGGTCGTGCTCGGGGTTGCACCCGTGCCGGTTGTGCCATTACCAAAGTCCCAACTATAGGAAGCAATCGTACCATCGGGATCGGATGAAGCCGAACCATCAAACTGTACGGCAACATCAACCGTTCCATTATAGGGACCACCAGAATCTGCAACCGGCAACTGGTTGGCTGCGGTAACAACTTCCACCGTTGTACTCACCGAATTTGTTTCACCCGTATCATCTGTGACCGTCAGAGTCACAATAAATGTGCCCGCTTCGGTATAGGTCGCGGTCGGGGTTGCACCCGTACCGGTTGTGCCATTACCAAAATCCCAACTATAAGATGCAATAGCATCATCGGGGTCAGATGAGGCTGAACCATCGAACTGTACGGCAATATCAACCGTGCCATTATAGGGGCCACCGGGATCCGCAACTGGAGGCTGATTAGCTGCGGCAACAATTTCCACGGTTGTACTCGCCGAGCTTGTTTCACCCGTATCATCTGTGACGGTCAGAGTCACATTAAATGTGCCCGCTTCGACATAAGTCGCGCTCGGCGTTGCGCCCGTGCCAGCTGTACCATTACCAAAATCCCAGCTGTAGGACGCAATAGTACCATCCGGATCAGACGAGGCGGAACCATCAAACTGTACAGCAACACCAACGGTACCATTGTATGGACCACCAGGGTTTGCAACAGGCAGTTCATTAGGTGGAGCGTTCGGGTCATGCTGTAACAACACGGAAACTGTGGGAGATCCGGCGTTGCGATTAGAGACGGCAATATCCAACATACCATCATTATTAAAGTCACCGCTGACAATATTTTGCGGTTCATCACCTACGGGAAAAAGGAGTGGCGTGTCTCGTGCCAATACACCAGCACCATCACCGAGAAAAATCCGCAGGTCATCCGTATCTTCCCTAACGAGAGCAACATCAACATTACCATCAAGAGTAAAATCACCTGCTGTGTGCCCACGCAGAGGACCGTCTTCAAACCCCCGATCCACAGCACTAAAAATTCCTGATTGGTCATTTGTATAGGTACCCATCCCACCTTCTCCACTCAGGACAATATCTGGCCAGGTATCCTGATTAAGGTCAACGGATATGATATGCAATGGTGTACCTTGCCGCTCTAGCTGATTGCTCACATCGAAGCCACCGCTTCCATCGTTATGCAAAACCAGTCTTGGCATCACCAGGTCAAAATCGTTATCTTTATCAATATCAACGGCAATAATGCTAGTGGCTTCCACACCCTCTGTCGAGACAATATTCCGAGCAGCTGAAAATGTGCCATCCCCGTTGCCCATAAATATCGATACACCAACACCTGTAGCACCGACGTTATTACCTACACTAAGGTCCAGATTACCATCTTTATCAAGATCTTTAGCGACAACCGCTACGGCGGGTATTCCTCCGCTCACAATAGTTGTCGAGTATGAAAAGCTCACAGCGCCAGAAGCCGTATTGAGGTACACATGCACGTCAGCAAGATTAGAACCGCCTGCTGTAACGGCCAGATCCAGACGACCATCACCGTTAAAATCCCCACCAGCCAAACCAGCCGGAACATAACCTGCTCCATTTCCGTCAGTTATTAACATCTGAAGATGATCGGTAAATGTACCGATATTCGTACCAAACAATATTGAGATGCTGCCACCCGTAGCACCATCGGCTAGGCTTGTTGCAATATCGTCAATACCGTCATTATTAAAATCACCCAAAATAATACTGGCTGGGTTGGTTCCAGAAATTGCGTATTCCGTTTGTGGTTCAAACGCTGCATTAGCGAGTACATTTTGAGTAAAGCAACCCAAGACGACAAGCGATGTAATACCGTACAGTTTCTTGTGCTGCGAGAAAACCATAGCGCCCGATTTCTTTAACATGAGATCATTGTCCTTGTGAAGTGAAGTAGTCGATTTCATACTTATGAGGGTGGCAGAACAAATAGAATGTCATTGATACTGGTCCATTCTTTAAAAGAATAAAACTCATTCCTTAGTTCCATAGACAGTTAATGCTCTGAGCTTATCGTAGATGTTGGTGTCTGATTTTTTCTTGGTATAAAAAAATCGAAAATTTAATCATCTTCAGAAAGCTCACCTTCTTTAAAAATAATGTTCCACCAATCGAAATTAAACTTTAGACCAAGACCAAAAGTTTTCATATCCGCAAAAATCCCCACACTCCTGCGTAAAACTATTATTCAATAGTTTTACCTTGTTTATTTAAAATAATTAAATCTGTAATTTTTTATAATTTAATCTCTTTGGGTTTAATGCCCCGAAGCTTGCTGCGAATACCGTCATTCTGGCGCAGGCCAGAACCCAGAGGTTGAAACTCCTGGACACCTGCCTTCGCCGGTGTGACGTTAATACCTCGTCAGCTTGCTGCGAGGTTGTTTATTAACGTTAAATTTAAACTCACAATATCCATACTTATTAATATTAGCATTACTAATTTAACTAATTAACTATAAAGATAGAAACCTATAACTTATTGCCATTAATAGTAATAATTTTAAAACTATATTTACGCTAAAATAAAAATATACAGACCACTGATACCCCCGAAAATCAACAAACACACCTTCAAAAGGTAAATTCGTTTCTGCATGAACAAACCTGTTTCATACTCCTGAATTGAAGATTCAGAATAAAAATTTCTACCATTACTTATTATTTTATTTCTCTGGCAAGAGATTTTTTGGCAACAGCATGGAGCAACAAGACACACATTTAACACCTAAACTTCAATCATTATGAATATTTTCATATAACACTCACTTCACATATTTACCGATAACTTCCTGTTGCCCTATTTCAAAATCACAACATTACTACCCGCAAAAAAATACTTGAGTATTAATTTTCAGGCATTGCACTTATACTCTCGTTCAATAAATATTTTTGAAAATACTCTGAGAATTGGCGATGCCCTGGCTACAACTCATTCTGGAAACCACTCCAGACAATGCTGAACAGTTTTCTGAACTGCTTAGTGAGGCCGGTGCCAGCGCTGTCACTTTTCTTGATAGTGCAAACCAACCGCTGTACGAGCCACCCGTGGGTGAAACACCCTTGTGGTCACGCACCCGCATCATTGGTTTATTCGATGCTGCTACCGATATGAATGCAGTGCTAATACAGATCAGCGATGCCATAACACCCAATCACCTGCCAGACCATCGTATCTCGCCACTGGAAGACAAAGATTGGGAACGCGAATGGATGGATAATTTCAAACCCATGCCCTTTGGTCACCGTTTATGGATCGTGCCCAGCTGGACACCGGCACCGCAACCCGAAGCCATCAATATTTTGTTAGACCCGGGGCTGGCTTTTGGCACGGGCACTCACCCCACCACGTCACTGTGTCTGCAATGGCTGGATGAGCATGGCGCAAGCCATAATGAAGTCATCGATTACGGTTGCGGTTCAGGCATTCTCGCTGTGGCGGCTGCCAAGCTGGGTGCAGGCCATGTATGGGCTGTGGACAATGACCCTCAAGCACTCATTGCCACGCATGACAATGCACAAAAAAATGCTGTTGCCGACACTATCGATGCCGTATTGCCTGATGCCCTGCCCGATCTGCAAACTTCTTTGTTGCTGGCTAATATTCTCGCTCAACCATTGATGGACTTTGCTGAACGTTTTGCCGCACACGTCACCCCCGGCGGCCACATTGTATTATCGGGGATTCTGGCCGAACAGGCCGCACAGGTTGCAGCCAGCTACGCGCCCTGGTTTGCCATGGAACCTGCCACACTCAAAGATGGCTGGGTGCGGCTCAACGGCCAACGCTTCAGTGTCAATTAAGCGCTGAAATACCCTCACCTTAAAAACAATGAGTATTTAACGCCTGAGTTCCGGCTAAAAGCATGGCAAAATACCGATATTTTCAATAAAAAGCGTTAACGAAGCGATTGAGCGCTTAATTCACATTTCAGCCAAACATCAAAAAAGGTGGGGTTGAGAGAAATACCACACATCACCTGATACCAAACTCCGCTGGTGATTTTTCATCTGCTATGCAATACAATTCCTGACGATTTCAGTATTTTTTCAAGGACACAACATACAGTGCTTCATCATAGCTTCTCGCCCACACATTTCATGAGGCCGAACGAAAATGCATGCCGCTGAGCAAAGAGAAACAAACACCACTGGCTGGTGGCTGGTTTTTATCAGTTGGCTGGTTGCAATGCTGTCCACACTGGGCAGTCTGTTTTTCAGTGAAATAATGGGATTGATTCCTTGTGAGCTATGCTGGTATCAACGCATTTTTATGTTTCCATTAGCGATCATTCTATTACTTGGCCTGCATCCTCTCGATATTCGAGTAACAAAATATGCGCTGCCCATTGCAGCCGTCGGACTATTGTTCACCATTTATCACAGCCTGTTGTTTTACGGCCTTATCCCGGAAAACCTGCAACCCTGTCGCCAGGGAATATCCTGCGCCGATGACGGTATGGTATTGTTTGACATATTGCCCATCCCGCTACTGTCACTGGCCGCCTTTGTCGCTATCATTATCCTGCTGCTTAAAGCGCACCGGCTTTTGAATTGCAATAATAAATCTCGTATTAATCAAACCAGGAACACAACATGAAACAGAGTCACTTTACCCTGATCGCCTTATTCTTGCTGGTGCTTGCCTTTGTCATCGCGGCCCTGTTTCATGACGCCGGAGAAAAACAGGCACAGGAAAAGCGCGCGGCAGACAATAGCGCCGCACTGATCAAGGATTATTCGGTCAAGGCAGGCAATCCATCGGCAAAAGTCACTATCGTCGAATTCCTGGACCCTGCCTGTGAAACCTGTGCCCGCTTTCATCCTTTTGTAAAACAACTCATGCAGCAACATTCCGGCAAAGTTAATCTGGTGGTGCGCTATCTGCCATTGCATCAAGGCTCGGATCAAATGGTCGCAATGCTGGAAGGTGCCAGAAAACAGGATAAATTCTGGGAAGTGTTGGAACTGATGTTTGAAACCCAGTCACAATGGACCATCAATCATGTGGCGCAGCCGGATATTTTCTGGGGATTTATTAAGCAAGCAGGTGTTGATACTGCACGCATCCAGCAGGATATGGACGGCCCCGCAATTATGAAAATAATCCAGCAGGATCTCGCCGATGCCCGGTTGCTGGGAGCAGACAAAACACCCACCTTCTTTGTTAACGGAAAACCACTGCCCAGCTTTGGTTTTGAACAACTGCAAACACTGGTGGAATCAGAAGTAAATATTCACTACAGATAAGGTTTAACTGATTAATTTAGGTTTAAGCCTGCAATCTCAACGTTGTATTTTAAGCCCCGTTTTTTGTGCCAAATCAACAAACCTCGGGAACGAGGTATTTACATTGGCGCAATTGTTGATGACCACCGGGCCACTGGTGCGTAGCGCAGCCATGGAAAAAGCCATTGCAATGCGATGATCATCATGACTTTCCACGCGGCCACTCCCCAACTGACAACCCGCTCCGCCACCCTGAATCACCATACCGTCTTCGGTGGGCCGGGCATTCACACCCAAAATATGCAGTCCATCAGCCATCACCTGAATACGGTCACTTTCTTTTACCCGTAATTCTTTTGCTCCCGTCAACACCGTCTCACCTTCGGCGCAGGCAGCGGCAACGAACAACACTGGAAATTCATCAATGGCCAGCGGTACCTGGTCTTCAGGAATCACGATGCCTTTTAACTGCGCCGAACGCACACGAATATCTGCCACTGGCTCACCACCTACTTCGCGCTCGTTACTGAGAGTAATATCGGCCCCCATCTGACGCAGAATGTTAATGACACCAATGCGGGTGGGATTAACACCCACATGTTGCAATACAATATCCGAACCTTCGCTGATACTGGCCCCCACCATAAAAAAGGCTGCCGATGAAATATCAGCAGGCACTTCCACAGGTGTGGCAATAAGTTTACCGCCACCTTCGATACAAACAGTGCTGCCGTCACGCTCCACAGCATAACCAAAACCAGTCAGCATACGCTCGGTATGGTCTCGGGTGGGCGCAGGTTCGGTAATACACGTTCGTCCCGCAGCATACAGACCCGCCAGCAGCAGGCAGGATTTGACTTGTGCGCTAGCCACTGGCATGTCAAAGCGAATGCCGCGTAAGGGTTGATCACCACAAATATTCAGCGGTGCAGTACCCGCCTCGGTAGTGCCAATCACCGCCCCCATTTCCGCTAATGGCTCGGTAACACGGCGCATGGGCCGACCGGAAAGTGAGCCGTCACCCGTGAGAGTGGTATTAAACAACTGTCCCGACAGCAAGCCACACAGCAGGCGCATTGAAGTCCCTGAATTACCCATATTTAATGGGCCTTCTGGTGTTTTCAGCCCTTGCATACCCACGCCATGAATAATCACCCGGCCATCATCCGGGCCTTCAATGCTGACACCCATGTCACGGAAGGCTTGCAGAGTGGCCAGTGCGTCCTCGCCTTCGAGAAACCCGGTCACTTCGGTGGTGCCTTCGGCCAACGAACCCAACATGATAGAACGGTGGGAAATGGACTTGTCACCGGGTACACGCAGTTCACCACGCAATGCGCCACCGGGTTCAACGGTAAAAATCATGCTCTGTTCTTTCACTTTCAATCCTGTATTCAATGTTGCCTCACAGAGGCTTTAATTAACTTTTCCGGGAATAAACGTAAAGGCCATTCTGATTCCCATGCTCCGCGTCACTACCATTAAGTTAACAGAGTAGTGAGCCCGCAGGTTGACGGTGACCCCACACCCTGGAAAAACTAGCCCTCACAAAACTGATCGCGGGCGGCCTTGGCCTGCGTAAACACCTGCAATAAATACTCACTGTCACTATCAGCAATGGCCTGACGCAACTTGTCCAAATCAGCTTCGAAGCGCGCCAGAATTTGCAACAGGGCCGGACTATTATGCAGACAGATATCATGCCATATTTCCGGGTCGCTGGAGGCAATGCGGGTAAAATCCCGAAAACCACCGGCTGCATACTCAAAAACTTCCTGTTTGGTATCAAGCTTGGCCAGCGTATCCACCAGCGAAAAAGCCAGCAAATGCGGCAGATGGCTGGTGGCCGCCAACACCTCATCGTGATGTTCAACACCGGTTTCCACCACGTTAGCGCCAACCTTTTCCCACATAGTCCGCACGCGCGTTACTGCCTGTGGTGCGCTGTTTTTCGTCGGCGTTAAAATGATACGACGCCCTTTAAACAACTCGGCAAACGAGGCCTCCACACCACTTTTTTCTGCTCCGGCAATGGGATGGCCAGGCACAAAATTTTCAGGCAATTGACCAAAGGCCGCCCGAGCTGCGGCAACAACACTGGCCTTGGTGGAACCTACATCGGTCAGAATGGTGTCAGCAGATAAACCGGGGGCAATACTACGAAAAACCGCTTCGGCTGCACCCACTGGTGTCGCCACCACCACAATATCAGCCCCCTGCACCGCTAACGCTAAATCTGTTTCGATACGATCTACAACACCCAGTGCCAGCGCCTGTTGCAAATGTTGCACATCACGTCCCGCACCCACTACTTCACCCACAACGCCCGCACGCTTCAGTGCCCGCGCCAGGGAACCACCGATGAGTCCGACGCCAATAATGGTGAGTTGTTTGATCATATCCTTAAACCCGTTTTTCACCGCAAGGGCTGCGAAGTAGCGCAAAGGAATCAGATATTAAGTCCGTTGCGCGCCTTCGCCTCCATGGCGGTAAATTTATGTTTTGCAGTGAACAACCATCATCAAAAACCTTCACGCCCGCACCTTCTCCAGCGCAGTTAAAAACCGCGCATTCTCTTCCGGCAGACCCAGCGTCACCCGCAAGTGTCGCGGCATGCCGTAATTGGCCACAGGACGTACGATCACACCTTCATGAAGCAACGCTTCATAGACCTCTGCGGCATTTTCGCCCACATCAATGCAGACAAAATTACCTACTGAAGGGATAAAATCCAGGCCCATTTTTTTCACTGCCGCAGTCACTACATGCATTTGCTCGGCATTGAGTGCTACCCCGCGACGCATGTGACCTTCATCGTTCAGACTGGCGCAGGCAGCTGCCAATGCCAGACTGTTCACATTAAAGGGGGGGCGAATACGGTTCAGCAAATTGGCCACATCCGGATGGGACAACGAATAGCCCACACGCAACCCTGCCAGTCCGTAGGCTTTGGAAAAAGTACGGGTCACCATCAAGTTGGGAAAACGATTTAACCATTGCGTAGCATCGGGATAATCCACAGCACCCAATGCAGAATCGCTGGCAAATTCAAAATATGCCTCATCCACTACCACCATCACCCGCTCGGGAATAGCAGCGATAAAAGCTTGCAGCGCTTCGCTGCTCAGCCAGGTGCCTGTCGGGTTATTCGGGTTGGCGATAAAAATCACCCGGGTGCGATCAGTCACCGCAGCGCGCATGGCATCAAGGTCGTGCCCCCAGTTTTTTGCCGGCGTAACAACCGCCCTGGCGCTGGCGGCCTGGCTGATAATGGGATACATAGCAAAGGCGTGCTCAGAAAACACCACCTCGTCGCCCGGCTGCACAAACACTCTCACTACAAATTCCAGTGGATCACTGGAACCTGTGCCCAGGGTAATTTTCGCCATATCAACACTGTGCTTAGCTGCCAGTACCTGTTTCAACTCAAACCCGTTACCATCGGGATAACGTGCCAGCTCAGCAACCCTGTTTTGCAACGCTGCCAACACTGCGAGGCTTGGCCCTAACGGATTTTCATTGGAGGCAAGCTTTACCACATCGCTCACACCATGCTCACGCTGCAACTCATCGATAGGTTTACCGGGTTGATAGGGATGCAGACCTTTAACGCCGGGTGTCGCTCGCGCTTCAAATTGATTCATAATAATACAGCTCTCTGTGACCCGGTTACAAAACCGCACGGGGATAAGAGCCCAGCACCTTGAGCATGGCGGTTTTTTCACGCAATGTGTCCAGACAGCGGATAATTTTTTTATCTTCTATATGGCCATTAATGTCGATAAAAAAAACATATTCCCAGTTAGCTAAACGAGAGGGGCGGGATTCAATACGACTCATGGAAATCGCATTTTCCGCGAATGGCTCCAACATCTGATGTAATGCACCCGGCTTATTGGGCGTGGAAACCAGCAAAGATGTTTTGTCATCACCACTGGGGGGAACTGGCTGGCGGCCAACAATCAAAAAACGCGTGGTATTATCAGGGTTATCTTCAATATTGGATTCCAATATTTCAAGATGATAAATATCGGCAGCGACATCGCTGGCGATAGCAGCGGCCTGCTCTTCATTGGCCGCACGCCGTGCCGCTTCCGCATTGGAGCTGACCGACATCCGCTCCACACCGGGCAAATGCATATCCAGCCACTCACGGCACTGTGCCAGTGATTGCTGATGCGAATAGATACGTTTCAAACTGCTGCGATCCTGGTTTTTACCCAGAAAATGATGATGCACGCGCAGCTCCACCTCACCACAAATAGTCAGCGGAGACTGCATAAACATATCAAGAGTATGATTAATCACGCCTTCAGTGGAATTTTCCACCGGCACCACACCATAATTTACCGCAGCAGACTCCACTTCGCGGAACACCTCATCAATGGCTGTCATCGGCACAGTATGTACCGAATGACCAAAGTGCTTCAGTGCAGCGGCCTGGGTGAACGTACCTTCAGGACCAAGGAAAGCCACTCGCAACGGTTGTTCCAGCGCCAGACAAGCTGACATGATTTCCCGAAATAATCGCGCCATATCCTCACCGGATAACGGGCCTTCATTACGCGCCAGCACTTCACGCAGCACAGCTGCCTCACGCTCAGGACGGTAATAAAGCGCTTCATCACCCTGTGCCTGTTTTACCTGTGCCACTTCCTGTGCAAGACGCGCGCGCTCACTAATCAGGCTCTGGAGTTTTTTATCCAGGGCATCAATTTTTTGTCGGATTGTGTCAAGTTTATTGGTCATAAGCTTTCGTAGACGGCATGCAACTGATCGTTATTTTCAGGCTGTTTTTCAACCTGATACATTCAATGTCATTAAGTTAACAAATCGCAGTATAGCGTAGATTAGCGGTAAGCTTGCGAACCCCAACGCTGCTAATGCTGTTGGGGTGCGCAAGCTCACCACCAACCTGCGCCAAGCAGGAATTCCGGCTTAACTTAAATGGCATTGCTGATGCGTTCGCTAAGCCCAGTGGTTTTTATTTTTTCACAGTGTGCTCTGCCATTTTCATATCGCCCGCACGGCCAATACACCATCAATAGCACGCACAGCATCCAGCACGGTATCCGGCACATCTTGATCAACATCCACCAGAGTGTAAGCTAAATCATTACGGGATTTGTTCAGCATATCAATAATATTCAAACCACCCTCGGCCAACGCCGTGGTAATTTGCCCCACCATATTGGGTACATTGGAATTCACAACAGTAATACGCACACCTTCGTTACGCGGCATATTCACTTCAGGAAAATTCACTGAATTCGTAATATTGCCATTCTCCAGATAGTCACGCACCTGCTCCGCCACCATGATGGCACAGTTATCTTCTGCCTCTACAGTGGACGCCCCCAAATGCGGCAAAGTAATAACCCGCTCATGTTTTTTCAATAAATTGGTCGGAAAGTCACACACATAGGCATAAACCTTACCAGCCTTGATCGCCTCAGACACAGCCTCATCATCCACAATGCCTCCACGGGCAAAATTAAGGATGACCACATTATCTTTCATGTTTTTCAGACGCTCTGCATTAATCATATGCTTAGTGGCTTCGATGAGCGGCACATGAAACGTAACGAAATCTACTTGTGCTAACAGCTCATCCACCGTGGCCGCCTTTTTCACATTCGCCGACAAAGCCCAGGCACCTTCTACGGTAATACCCGGATCAAAACCAACGACCTTCATACCCAGCGCCACAGCCGCATTGGCTACCTGACGACCGATAGCCCCCAAACCAATCACCCCCAGAGTACGACCAGGCAGTTCAAAACCACCAAAATTTTTCTTGCCCGCCTCAACCTGTTTGTTGACTGTCGCATCATCGCCTTCCAACTCACGTGCAAATTCCCAAGCCTGACAAATATTACGACAAGCCAGCAACATACCCGTAATCACCAATTCTTTTACAGCATTGGCATTGGCACCCGGTGCATTGAACACGGGAATGCCTGCGGCACTCATTTTTTCCACCGGGATATTATTCACACCCGCACCCGCACGACCTACTGCTTTCAGCGTCGGCGGAATATCCATGTCATGCATTTTGAAAGAGCGCAACAGAACGGCATCAGGATGTTGAATCTCCGAAGCCACCTCGTAGTTTTCACGCGGCAGACGCTCCAGGCCGGCGACAGAGATATTGTTCAAGGTTAAAATTTTATACATGTTGCTCCTCAACAGTTTCATCACTAAAGAACGCCAGGTTTTCCTGGCGTCTTACGTTCGGTCTTTTCTCAGCCATTGCGTTTTTCAAAGTCCGCCATAAACGCAAGCAGTGCATCCACACCCGCTTCAGACATGGCGTTATAAATACTGGCACGCATACCCCCCACTGAACGATGCCCCTTTAAGGTCACCAGGCCTGCCTCTTTGGCTTCAGCAAGAAACGTGGCATCCAGATCAGCATTGGCCAATGTGAATGGTACATTCATCCAGGAACGGCAATTATTGGCAACAGGGTTTGCGTAAAAACCCGACGCATCAATCGCAGCATATAGCTTTTCCGCCTTACGCTGATTGATTTTACCCATTGCTGCCAAACCCCCTTTCTCCTTGATCCAGGCAAATACCAGTCCAGCCAAATACCAGCCATAGGTCGGTGGTGTGTTATACATGGAATCGTTTTTGGCATGCACGGCATAATCAAACATGGCCGGCGTACCTTCTTTCACATTACCGATCAGATCGTCACGCACCATAACGATGGTAAGACCGGCGGGACCGATATTTTTCTGCGCACCCGCATAGATAACGGCAAATCTGGATACGTCAATCTGTCGCGACAAAATCGTTGAAGACATATCAGCCACCAGAGGCACATCCCCGGTATCCGGCACGTAAGGAAATTCCACACCTTCGATGGTTTCATTGGGTGTGTAATGCACATAGGCGGCATCAGGGTTAAATATCACACTGCCTGCTTCCGGCACCGTGGTAAATTTTCCATCGACTTCAGTATCAGCAACAACATTGACATCACAATAACGTTTGGCTTCGGCAATGGCCTTTTTCGACCATGAACCGGTACGATAATAATCAGCGGATGTTTTACCCCGCAGCAGGTTCAATGGCACCATGGCAAACTGACTGGATGCGCCCCCCTGCAAAAACAACACCTTGTAATTATCAGGAATCGCCATCACTTCACGCAAATCGGCCTCGGCCTGCGCCGCGATAGACATAAACTCCTTGCCTCGGTGACTCATTTCCATCACCGACATACCGGCACCATGCCAGTCCAGAATTTCAGCCTGGGCTTTTTCCAATACTTCCTGCGGTAATGCCGCAGGGCCTGCACTAAAGTTAAATACTCGTCTCATTGAAACTCCCATTCATTTATATTGTTGTTGCCAATAGCACCCTGAGATATCGCCACCCTCATTCAGGCATAAACTGAAACCCGGAGAATGGGTGAATGCCGCTGACTCTGGTTGATTCAGGCTCATCAAGGCGATGTAAACACTTTATGCTTTCAATAATAGCCTGGGCACTCTCACTTGAATAACCGCCACCACCCACAAAGACGGTGGGGATAGAAAGTGACAGCAACTTTTCATAGACCATTTTATCCCTTTCAACACACTCGGGAACTGAAAGCCCTAATCCACCTAACGGGTCAGATGCCAAAACATCTGTACCCGCTATAACATAGGCAATGCGATAATCACTCTTTAATTCACCCAATGCATTTTTCAATGCTTCGTTATACTGAGACCCTTCTGCGCCTGCGGCCAGAGGAACATTAATATTCACCCGTTCTTTGGTAAGATTATTTTGTGGATAAACATCGTTATTATAGATATCCAGAATGGTCACATTTTGATTATCCATAAAGGTATAGGCATTCCCGTTTCCATGGTGAGCATCAACATCAACAATTAATATTTTATCTGTCTCACTGATCAAACCAGCGGCTGATGCTTCCTGTAGTGCGATACCAATGTCGTTATAGATACAAAACCCCTGGGAATTTCTAGGGGTTGCATGATGGTATCCGCCTGCCAGATTCCACGCATTATTATCTTTTAGTGCGTCTGTCGTCGCAGCAATGGTTCCTCCCACACCCCAGCGCATGGGCAGCAAAATACGTTTATCGATAATGGAAAAAGGTAGCAAGGGAATATAAGGTATTTCCAATGCCCGCAGGATATAACGTTTTCTGTGTAACAACCTTCGTTGTATTTCACCCACAAAATTATTGATGATTTTTTGTGATACCGGATACTCAGGTTGCTTGATGTTAATGTCATTCAATCCCTTGATGGTTTTAAAGACTCTGGAAAATTTTCGCCCATCAAAAGGATGCAAATAATTCAACAATCCAAGGCTGATATTGTATTGCGGATGATAATATATATTCATGACCTTGAAAGTTCCTGAGCGAATTTAAGAATTTGATCCGGCGTCCAAATACCCACACCTAAAACACGGCCAGCAATACCATAATGTCCGGCATGGGGCGTAAATGATGGCTTACAATTACCGCCCTTAATAAGTATGTTTGCAATCATGTGAGAACAATTATTCCTGGCCAATTGATAGCGTGGCATGTCATCTTGCACATCCGTGATAAAAGCAATAATGCCATCTTCATCCAGGTTTTCTATTTCAATAGTGGCAGGCGGTCGGTTCCCTTCATTACGAACATCATCCTGAAGGCTGTCCATAAGCATCCCCGGTTGACTGCGTTTTATTTTAAGATCTTTTGCGCCCGCTTCACCATCGGGCCAAAAACTAAAATATTCATTTCTTACACTCATTGCGGTGTGACCAACATGACTTCCATCAGGCATCCATATGTGTATTTTAACCATTCTCTGGCTTCTCCTACCACTTAGTTTATAATGGTTTTGCGGCAACCAAATCATAGCCCACACGAAGTGGATTACCGGATTTGTTTGCTGCATCGCGCCCCGTATAATCCATCATAATCTCTGAGAAACTCAGCATAATCACTTCCGAAGGTTTAGTATAAATACTCGCAGTTATTGCATAGCGACTGACCAGACAATTCTCTAGTGTGCAAACCATATATTCCTGTAGCTGATCTGCCCCAGTGCGCACAAATTTGATAACAACCGTTTTACCCATTGAACCTGCAAGCGATTCCTTGAATAGTCCCACACTTGATTTGTCAAAATATTTAAGTAATGTTACTTCGCTAATTTTAGGGCGAGAAGACTCACGGTTGGACAAATGACCCGCTTCCATAGAAATTTTCCGCGCAACCTTATAACCAAATGACTGTATTTCGATATGTCCCTGATACCCTTCTGCGGTAACACTTCCTTTAATACCTTCATAGTCCAGATAAATTGCCATCAATCAACGCCTTTACAATTTAACAACCTAATATTCGTTGTTTGTATTTCTTCTTGTTTTTCTATATCTCTAATAGAAGACTCGAAAGATAACTCTACATACAGTCTAAGATTGTCTCGCTTATTTTGATTTTTTCGAACATGTGCCACTTGCAATTCATTTAGTGAGCTTTCGATACAAAAAGATTTTTTTGAATGGGGTGATATTTCCATACGCGACATTTTCTTAAACTCTGCAACTCTTCCAGGCCAATATAAAATGGCTTCCACTCCAACCAATTTAAGCTTAACAGGCGATAAGTTTGTTATTTCTATCCAGGCTACTGCATTTGGCAACTCTGAACAATTAATTACAATCCCACCATTTTCGCTGCTAATCGTGATATTAATCAGCCCAACCAGTTTCTCATGTGAGTAGATTCGTCTAAATACAAACGGTACAACCTTAACAAGTATTTTCACAAACCAACTTCTTATTACTTCAAACATCTATTATCCTTGACACACGATTACGCATAACAAGTAGTCAGTGTTTTATTGTTCATGCTGACATAGTGGTTATTTCTCATTCTGAGCTTTAATGCAAAATTCACAGATAATAAATATTCATTTTTTCTGTGACTTCTGTGTCAATAATTCCCAAAAAACCAATAATCCACCACAACTAATCTTCTGATGAAACCTCAGCGACTTCATCGCTATCATCTTCCTCAGTTTCAGCAACACGCTCAATGCCCACCAGCTTCTCTCCATTGGACAATTTAATAAGCCGCACACCCTGAGTGTTACGCCCCAGCACCGAAATTTCGGTGACACGGGTACGCACTAACGTACCCCCGTCGGAAATCAGCATAATCTGCTCTTCCTCAGACACCAGCACTGCACCCACCACAGCACCATTACGCTCACCGCCCTGAATGGATATAACACCTTGCCCTCCACGACCATGGCTGGGGTATTGATCTACGGCGGTTCGTTTGCCATAACCGTTTTCTGTCGCGGTCAGCACACAGCCTTCATCGGCAATGATCAGTGAAATCACTTTGGCATCACCCGCCA
>JAKISS010000018.1 GCA_021648485.1 Gammaproteobacteria bacterium | reverse complement strand
AACTCAGCGTTAACTGGCGACCGCTTGCTTTGCTCACCGCCAACATCGATATTACCCGCCTGCATTTGCAAGCACTTAAAATTGTGATTCCCCCATCAGAAAAGGCAAACCAACCCCAGCCATTAAATCTGCCTGACATCAATTTCCCGTGGCGCATTTTACTGAAAAAGGTATTGATTGATGACGTCAGCATTATTCAAAACGAGCAACGTATCGATCTGCAGCAAATTAAATTCAGTGCGACCACACTTTTGAGTCAGATTAATATTGATGAACTCAATATTGTGGCCAATGATTTCAGTCTCAATATCACCGGCGAACTCCAACCCATTCAAGACTATTCTCACCAACTGACGCTGCGTTGGCAGCTGGCGCTTGCCTCAAAGGCATTACTAAAAGGCAAGGGCCGCTTAGTCGGCAACATCCATAAAAGTCGTCTAAACCAGCAGATTTCTGGCCCACTGAAACTAACACTCAATGCCGAAATAAATGACTTTTTTGAACACCTTAGTTGGCAGGTCAATATTGATGTGACTGAATTTAATACCGCAAAATTAAACCCTGGCTGGCCGGCGCTAAGCGGCAAACTAATGCTGAATGGCAGCGGCGATCTTGGCAGTGCAAATATTGCCGCCAACGGGCAAGGACAATCGCCTGAACTTGGCCTCTTTGATGCGGATGTCAGCCTTCAGTGGCTAAATGACAATAGTATTCACATTGAAAATTTGATGCTGCATAGCCCGGTTAATGACAGTCGCATCCAAGCCTACGGTCAGTGGCTGCCCGATAATATGGGCGGCAATCTAGCCTTGACCCTGGATTGGCAAAACCTATCCTGGCCATTAACGGGAGATGCTCGTTTTAACAGCCCCCTTGGCAGCGGCCGGATGACGGGCAATACCCAGCAATATCAGTTAGCACTGACAGCCGACCTGCTCATACCCCAGGCTCCCGCCTCAACAGTGTATGTCAGTGCCAAGGGCAATCTTGATGGCCTTGATGTTAGCTCCCTACGCATCACCACTCTTGAAGGTGAGGTCACCGCCAAAGGTAAACTCACCTGGTCGCCGCAGTTGGCTTGGCAAGCCCAGCTTAGTGGCCGTGATATCAACCCAGCCAAGTTTTGGCCAGAATGGCCTGGCCAGCTTAAAACAACATTGTCCAGCAATGGTCGCATTGAAAATGGCCAGTTGATCGCCTCAACTGATATCAGTGACCTCACAGGCACATTGCGCGGTTACCCTGTTTCACTGCGCACTGGTTTTGATTGGCGCAACAATGGTCTGGAGATTAGCCATTTTGATTTTCGCTCCGGTACCTCTGAGATTAATGCGCAGGGACGTATTGGCGACTCATTGAATTTAAATATTGCCATCGATGCCAACGACCTGGGGGATTTCTATCCCAAGGCCAAGGGGCAGCTCAACGCTAAGGCCTTGCTAACCGGGCCGAAAATGTCACCCACAATCACAACATCTTTTATGGCCAAGGCCTTGCATCTGCCTGATTATGATATTGCCAGCCTCGATGGGACTGTGGTGGTCGATCTGCTCAACTGGCAACAAGTGGATATCATGTTGACGGCCCAAGCACTCAAATTCAAGGAGCATACACTGCAATCGCTGGTCATTAACGCTGATAGCCAACAGCTTGAAATCAAGCTGATCTCAGAAGCGATAAACGCCCAAATAAAACTCATTGGAGAACCCATGAATGAAGGCTGGTTGGGAAAGGTCGAGCAGGTTGAGATAAAAAGTCAGCGTTTTGCCAATTGGCACCTCAAGCAGCCGGCCACGTTTTTTGTCAGCCAAAAATCATTGTTGAGTGACAACCTGTGTTTGCTATCCAATCAGCAGGCCAGTTTGTGTGTCTCACTCAATCACAATAATAAACAATGGCAATCCAGGCTGGTCAGCAGAAAAATACCACTTCAACTCCTCGACCCGTTACTCCCCCCTGACCTGACACTTGAAGGTGTCGCAAATACCACCGCCGAGCTGACATTTCAAATGCCAAACCAGCTTATGGGCCAGGCCCAGATTGATTTGCCTGCCGGAACTGTCAGTTACCCACTATTGATTGGCGAACGAGACCATTGGCAATACCAACATGCCAAGGCATCAATCATTCTGAATAAACAAGGTCTGCAAGCAGACGCCCAAATTGCCATTAACAATGGCGACCAATTCAAGGCGCAACTTACCTTACCGGGGGCAAAACTATTGGCATTGGAACCGCAAAACCAAGCACTGCAAGCCCATGTTTCCTTGGCAGTACATGATCTTGGTTTATTCGAAACCATCATGACTGACATTTATGATCTTCGCGGTGAAGCAAACCTTAATATCAACGCATCCGGAAGCCTGGCTCAACCTCGGTTCACGGGCCAAGCACACCTGCTCAATGCCAGCCTTCGCATACCACGCTTAGGGCTTTACATTGACCAAATCAAGTTTAATAGTCAAAGCAAAGGACTGGAAACACTTCGCTTCAACCTTGAGGCCCATTCCGGTAACGGCAATCTTGT
This sequence comes from Gammaproteobacteria bacterium, assembly GCA_021648485.1. GTDB lineage: Bacteria > Pseudomonadota > Gammaproteobacteria > SZUA-152 > SZUA-152 > SZUA-152. Next base: position 47,263 of record JAKISS010000018.1, on the reverse strand, counting down.
TGTTAAAGGGCAAACCCGCCTGGATAGAGGCGCTGGCTGGCCAACGCAAATCAGCATCAAAGGCAGTGATTTTGAAATTTCGCGAATACCGGAAGCACGTATACTGCTGACGCCTGACCTACAGGTCAAACTGATAAACCGTCACATTGACATTGAAGGTAACGTTCACATCCCCTATGCCAAACTGCAACCAAAAGACATCACCACCGCAGTACGCGTGTCAGCCGATACAGTGATCGTTGACGGTGAACAGAAAACGCCAGAAAAATGGAATATTACCTCCAAAATCAGGCTCACGTTGGGGGATCGGGTAAATTTTTATGGCTTCGGCTTTGAAGGCCGTTTAGGTGGCAACCTGTTACTGCAAGATGAACCCGGTCAACTGACCGCAGCCACAGGTGAAATCACCATTCCTGAAGGACGCTATCGCGCTTATGGCCAGCGTCTTAATGTTGAATATGGCCGCCTGCTCTATACCGGCGGGCCATTAAGCAACCCTGGCCTGGATCTGCGCGCCGTTCGCAAGGTCAACAACATAACAGCGGGGCTCAAGGTTGGTGGCAGTTTGAATCAACCACGGATTGACCTCTTCTCCATACCTGCCATGGGGCAAACCGACACCCTCGCCTATCTTCTACTGGGGCGTCCCATCGAAAATGCCTCAGACGAAGATGGTGCCATGATGGCAAAAGCGGTACTGGCCCTGGGGCTAAGTGGTGGTGACCGCCTGGCTCGCACCCTGGGCAACCGGTTTGGTTTGGACGAAATGCGGGTTGAGAGCAGTGATCGTGGCGATCAGGCGTCACTGGTCATGGGTCGGTATATGTCACCCAAACTGTATATCAGCTACGGCGTTGGTTTGATCGAAACGATTAATACCTTTAATGTCCGTTATCAGATCTCTGACCGGCTACAGCTAAAAGGTGAAAGCGGCGAACACCAGGGAGCCGATTTTCTCTACACGATCGAACGCTAAGCAACCGGCCTGACGTCGATAACTGGATTTCCCCACCCCTAAAGTATGGGGTAATATCCGTCTTCTCACACAATTGAGGCCGCATTCCCGAAGGCTCAGATTTAGCTCTGCACTGCCCATAAAGCTCTTAACGGTGTTCCGTAGATAGATCGTCAAAAGGTCGCCACGGACTCTAGAGCAGCCAACCTTGCAAGATGCCAAACAAGCGCTTGAGCGTTTTTCAGCGAAACAGGATGCTAAATATCCTGCGATTAGCCCCGAGCTGGCGAGCAGACTGGGTGATGGCACTGTAAGTAAAATATAATATTAAGAAACCCATCGTATCTGCGCAGTATACCGATGTTGTCAACAACAACTGAAAACTGAGCCAGTACTATTTAATTAAGGCGCTGGCATCACCCATTAATCGTAAGCGTCCGCTTTGGATGACATGAGCCCCTGTGACTATGAACAGAAATTATTGGACGTGAAAAAAGCGGCTTAACTGGGGTGTCACAAAAAGCTTGACCACGCCAGCAGAAGGTGGCAAGGGGTGCAATGACGGAATGTGAAGAAAGTATGTTCGTGCTGGTATTAAACCTAAATCCCGAGAGTGCTTGCGCTGAGTGAGTGCGAGCACTTGCAGGATTTAGGTTTAAGTAGCAGGCCTGCCCTTGTTGAGTTTCACAAACAAATGCGCTTGTTAGTTTCGTTCCGCTTGCGTAAGCTTGCCGCCGGAAGTCGGCTGGGCAGTCGCGGCATCTCTTTTTCGTTTTATTGCGGAAGGGCGGGTGCGGAGGAAAGTCCGGGCTCCATAGGGCAGAGTGCCAGGTAACGCCTGGGGGGCGTGAGCCTACGGAAAGTGCAGCAGAAAATACACCGCCGATGGCTCCGGTTTTCGAGCCGGAGCACAGGTAAGGTTGAAATGGTGCGGTAAGAGCGCACCGCGCTGTTGGTAACAACGGTGGCAGGGTAAACCCCACTCGGAGCAAGACCAAATAGGGGAACATTGATGTGGCCCGCATAAGTTCCCGGGTAGGTTGCTTGAGCCGCGTGGTGACACGTTGGCCAGATGAATGACTGTTCTCGACAGAACCCGGCTTACAGGCCGACTTCCACCTTTTTTTGGCAGGTGCTTTGTCCCGGTCGGGGCGGGCACATTGCCGTTTTTATTGCTGGTTCATCGCTGTTTTCATCCCGCAAGAATCCCGTAAGGTGTGTTTATTCCCGGCACCCTGGCTGTTAGCCGTAGGGTGATGAGATGGTCTCCTCCCTCTTCTAAACCGGCATCAATTGCGCCACGATGGAGACGTTAACAACCATCAAACGAAAGAGGAGGAGACCACGATGAAAATTACAACGGTTGGATTGGATTTGGCAAAGAACGTATTCCAACACAGCAGCGGAGGTAAGGAGGTGTTGCTTGGCATCAGCAAGCGTGGCGACAAATACCTGCGCAGTCTATTGATTCATGGCGCGCGCAGTGTCGTGCTGCATGCTAAAAACAAAGAAGACGGATTAAGCCGGTGGATCAACCGTATTCAAGAACGACGCGGCACGAATAAAGCCGCCGTCGCGCTGGCCAATAAATTGGCTCGCATGGGATGGGTTTTGCTGCATTCAGGAACAGAATATCGTCGCACATAAGCAAAGACTGTTTTTCAACATGAAAAGTTAAACGTTTAACCGAGGGTGAAGCCTCACGATTGCGAAGATAACGTCAACAAGATGACACCACAGGTAAGACCGGCGTATTGAAAACCTGCTAAGTCCACGGGCCATTAAGGGCCGGTAGGGTGATTAGGACGATACGCGCAGATCTCATCGAGGCCAGAGGAGAAAGCTTCTCACCAACAGGCTACAAGGAATAGCAAATCGCCGCTATGTTCACTGCCGCCGACAAAAAACCGCAATCCTGATTGCCTGAAACAGGAAATCCCTCTTTCATACAGCAACGACTTACTGGCAAGCGGCGAGTCAAAATGGAGGTCGATAGCTGATTGAACCTTAGGAATGGAAATTAAATAACTTATACCATTGGCATCTCTGCTTTAGTCCGTCTTTGCCCGTTCCTCAATCGTAAAAGCTCGAAATAAGAGCGACTATTCCTGCACTTTTACTCAATCAGAACGAACAAAATCAGCGCGCCATTTGTATGAATTATTTAATTTCCATTCTTTAGGTATGTCCCCCTTCCCATTTGGCGGAACCCTACTCGGCAAAGCGGGTGGTGGTGTTTGTCGTTTTGTTGAAAAAAGAATATTGGCGGGATATTCACAGTTTTGTGTGTTTCTGCGATTGGTCTGGAAACAGTGAAATCGGCAAACTTGACCCACTGATTTAAAATATGAAACCCAGTTAAATCATTGTCTTGCAGGGTATTTCAGGGGTTTTCCGATTATTCGGGTATAATCCCCGCCTCTCAAGCATTATTTCCTTAGACAGTAGCAGTTGGAGAAACAGCAAATGTCAGTCGTGGCCAATAGAAAATCCATAATGAACCTTTTTACCGGTGTCACCGATTTGTACAGTCATCGTGTGCGCATCGTTTTGGCCGAAAAAGGCATTAATTTTGAGAGCGTCGATGTGGACCCTGCACATCCACCTGAAGATCTGATGGAACTGAACCCCTATGGCAAGGTGCCCACATTAGTGGATCGTGAACTGGTACTTTATGATGCGCAGGTCATTATGGAATACTTGGATGAGCGTTTTCCGCATCCGCCACTGATGCCGGTGGATCCCGTTTCCCGCGCGCAAAGCCGCATGACCCTGTGCCGTATTCAACAGGATTGGGATGGTTTGGTGGAACGGCTGCAAAAAAATCGTGACAAGGCAAAAGTGGCGAAGGAGCTGTGCGACAGCCTGACTGTGATTGCCCCGATTTTTGAGCAAAAACCTTTTTTTATGAGCGACGAGCTGTCATTGCTGGACTGTGCCGTAGCGCCTATTTTGTGGCGTCTGCCGATATATGGCATTAAGTTATCTGCTGTGGCCAAACCGCTGGAAGATTATGCGCAACGCTTGTTTGAGCTTGAATCCTTTCAGACCAGTCTGAGTGACAAAGAGCGGGAAATGCGCGAAGGTTAACGCGATGGCCTATCGTTTTTATTGTGTACGAGTGTGTGAAAGATGAATTCCAGCCGACCTTATTTGATGCGTGCCATTTACGAGTGGATTGCTGATAACAACATGACCCCGTATTTGTTGGTTAATGCCGAACATCCTCATGTGGTGGTGCCCGTGGAGCATGTCAACAACGGTAAAATTATTCTCAACGTGGCTCCCTCGGCAGTGCAGAATCTTGATATGGCCGGTGAAGAAGTCAGCTTTAGTGCGCGTTTCAGTGGCAAGCCCATGCATGTCAGTGTACCCGTCCCAGCCGTTCTGGCCATCTACGCACGCGAAAATGGCCGAGGTATGGTGTTTAACGACGATGAAGACCGTAGCCCGGATGAGCCGGGCAAGGAAAAACCCAAACCCGGTGGGCCGCAATTGCGAGTAGTGAAATAAATCTGATAAGTTTTCAGGTTTATGGCCGGGCTGTTCTCGGTTTAACTGATCAATTTAGGTTTAAACAAAAAGCCAAGCACAAGCCCGATGAGTCCGCCGTAAAAGTGAGCATCAACGATGACATTGCCCCCGGCTGCGGCCTCGGAGCCGGGTAAAGCCCCGGTGATTTGCTCCCATACCAGTTTTGCGACAATCAGGATCAGCAGCACCCAGGCAGTTTTGTCACCACTGCGAATATCGGCGACAGCACCCGCCACCAACATGCCGTGTAGCACACCGGACAGTCCCACATACCAAACCAGTTTTGGGTTAAAGAGCAGTAAGCCGAGGCTGATACCCAGCATGAGTACGGTGATAATGGCGGACCATTGCCAATTATCAAACCGATGGCCGACCAATACCCAGATCAATGCCAGTCCTGCGATATTCAGTCCCGTGTGTGACCAGCCCAGGTGTACCAGGTGGCCGGTAAACAGTCGCCAGACTTGAGCGTCGTGCAGCAGTGCCTCGCGATCAAAGCGTAAAATGGCCGTTAGCTCGGAACCTCCCAGTGCAAATAGCGTCACACACAGGGTCAGGACCACCGGCAGCAAGCTATGAGTGCGGAGTTGTGATAGCGTCACGGAATTCACGCGGCTTCAGCCGCACAAGATTGGGCGCTGGTGTTAGTATTCATCTTAGTAGAAATTATCATCATAAAGGCCAGTGTAAAAGAATGGAGACAAACGTGAAAACCTTTAACCTAAATCCTGCAAGTGTTCGCACTTACAGAGCACAAGCTCTTGCTCCGCAGAGCGAGATGAAACTTTTTGGTAATCACAATAAGGGTTACACTCAAAGTTGTCATTCGTTCTGCAAATCAACATTTTACACTCTGCGAGCACGATTACTTACAGGCTCCAGGTATAAACCTGTGCTAGGACGACAATCCGGATTTACCCTTATCGAAGTCATGGTGGTGGTGGTCATTCTCGGAATCCTGGCAGCCATTGTTGTACCGCGCGTGATGGATCGTCCTGATGCCGCGCGCACCACCAAGGCTCAAGCGGATATTCGTGCTTTGGAAAGTGCGCTGAAGCTTTATAAACTCGACAACTTTGTTTATCCCAATACCGATCAGGGTTTGCAGGCGCTGATTAGCAAACCGAGTGGTACACCTGAGCCTCGAAACTGGAAACAGTACATGGATCGCCTGCCCAAAGACCCTTGGGGGAGCGATTATCAGTATCTTTCACCCGGTGTACAGGGCACCATTGATGTTTTTTCGCTGGGGGCTGATGGTCAGCCCGGTGGTGATGATGCCAACGCCGATGTGGGTAACTGGGGTCTGCAATAGCGTTTCCTGACTGTCACTTTTGTCGCCAGGAGCCCGGATGAGGCAATTTATGACCACCCCCCTGTCTCCCATACTGTCAAAATGCCCCGGAGGAAAGACACAGGCCGGTTTTACCCTGCTTGAGTTGCTGGCGGTGATTGTGATCATCGGTATCATTATCAGTTTTGCGAGTCTGTCCATTGGTCAAAATTCCAGTCGTATTGTGCAGGATGAGGCAGAACGGCTGCATGGCTTGATTCAACTGGCGGGTGAAGAAGCGGTGTTGCAGGGACGTGAACTGGCTCTGGAATTTGACCATGATCGTTACCGGTTTTTGGCGTTGGGCAAAAAAGAGTGGCAGTTGGTGGAGGAAGATGAACTGTTGCGTGAGCGGCCATTGCCCGAAGTCGTTGAACTTGAATTATTTCTGGAAGGTACGGAGACCAGTTTTGAAGACAAAGAAAATCTGCCGCGCATCTTTATTCTTTCCAGTGGTGAACTCACGCCTTTCCAGATGACGTTAAAAACGGATGAAGATGAAGAGTATTCACTGCAAGGCTTGATTAATGGCAAACTGATTCTGACGCGGGCAGCAGAAGATGAATACGACTAAGGTTTTTTCAACCTCATCATCACCGCACGCCAGTCCGTGCCGGAATAATGGTCAATTGTCCCGTCGGGGTTTTTTAAAAGCCACCCGCTGCCAGGGTTTCACGCTTTTGGAAGTGATTGTTGCGCTGGCCGTCATCGCCTTTTCTCTGGCCGCTGCTGCCAGCGCGGTTTCCAATAGTGCGGGTACTGCTTCCAGTCTGCAACAACGCACCTATGCGCATTGGGTGGCGATGAATAAAATGACCGAATTGCACGCCACTAAAAAATGGCCGTCTACCAGCACCACCAAAGGCAGTACCCTGATGGCGCGTCACGAATGGTTCTGGTCGATGAAAGTCAGCAAAACACCGAATCAGAAAATTCGCCGCGTGGATGTGCGTGTGCGCTCGGACGAAAATGATGAATCCCCTCTGGTGACGCTGACCGGATTTATAGGTCAGCCGTGATCATGGCTGGCAAACAACAAGCGGGTTTCACCCTGTTGGAATTATTGGTGGCGCTGGGTATTTTTGCACTGTTGGCGGCAATGGCTTACAGCGGCCTTAACAGTGTGATGAGTGCCCGGCTGGTGACGACACAGCATGCCGAGCGCCTCAGTCAGCTACAGATGACCTTTTTATGGTTAGGTCGCGATATTGAACAAGCGATTGATCGTCCGATTCGTAACGAATATGCCGAAGTACGGCCCGCTATGCTGGGGGTAGAGACCGGGCGCTATCAACTGGAACTGACACGTACTGGCTGGCGCAATCCGGCAGGGCGGGCGCGCAGCAATTTACAGCGGGTGGCCTACGGATTGCGTGACGGAAATTTACTGCGCGTTTACTGGAATGTGCTGGATCGCGCGCAGGACAGTGAACCATTGGAAAGTGTGTTGCTGGAGGGGGTAGATAAGCTGGAATTACGTTTTCTCAACGACAAAAATGCCTGGCAGAATTCCTGGCCCAGCAGTCAATTGGGTGGGGTAGCCAGCGCGACACCACCCCGCGCGGTAGAAGTGACGCTGGAAACCAAAGCTGAAGGCCGTATTACCCGGCTGTTCCGGGTGCCCGGTTGATGATGTTTGTGAGCCCTAAACACAAACAACAGGGCGTGGCGCTGATTACAGCGTTACTGGTTGCCGCATTGGTCACCGTGGTTGCCGTGGCCATGGCCTCGCGGCAACAGCTGGATATTCGCCGTACCGGTAACATGCTGGAAGCGGATCAAGCCTATATGTACGCGCTTGCCGCAGAATCCTGGGCCACCCAGATGTTAAAAGAAGACAAGCAAAAAACGCAAATTGATACATTGACCGAGGATTGGGCAATGAAGCTACCACCCATTCCCATCGAGGGTGGTGTTATTACAGGCAGTGTTGAAGACCTGCAAGGCCGGTTTAATCTGAATAATCTTATCACTGTCAGTGTGGGTAACAATGCGGCTAACAATAGTAATGCGGCCAAAAATGGTCAGCCGGATCAGGTACAAATCAAGATATTGCAGTCGCTGCTTGCACAGGTCAGTTTCGCGGAAGAAAAAGTGCAACTTTCACCTTTCGTGGCTAACCGGGTGGCCGATTGGATTGATGCCAATCTCAATGCGTTGGCCGATGGTGCTGAAGATTTGCTGTACCTGGGGTTGGATGTGCCGTACCGGACGGCTAATCGCCTGATGGCAAGTCCCAGCGAGCTGGCGGCCGTGGCCGGGCTTTCATTGCGTGATGTGTCGGCCCTGTTACCGTTAGTGACAGCCTTGCCTGTCAGCACTGCGATTAATGTGAATACGGCACCGGAAATGGTATTGCTGAGTCTGCATGAAGACATTACCCCGCGCATTGCCACCGAGTTGGCGGCAATGCGCGTGAACATGGCTTTTGAAACAGTGGCCGAGTTCGTGAAAAAATTGAAAGATGATTACAATGTTACCCTGGACACGAAATTGGTCAGCGTCAGCAGTGAGTATTTTCTGGTGAGCAGCGAAGCGGTTATCGGTCGCACCACGCTGCGTATGTACAGCCTGCTGGAAAGAAAGAATAATGTCATTAAGGTGATGAGTCGAGGCATTGGCTCGTATTAGAATGTGAATTAAGGGCTAAATCGTTTTGTGAGCAACCTGGTGGAACCGCTGTGCTTGTTCCACCCTACGTTTTACTTGCAAAACTATCCTGGTAGGGTGGAACAAGCGCAGCGGTTCCACCATGCATGCGGTTAAAACCTTGGTACAGGTTAAAATGACGCAAGTCAGGAATGTCTTCCTCAATGGTCAAGGGAATGTAGGTGAGTTCATGCAGGATTTTTATTTTCTGAATCTTCAAAAACATTGACTGGAAATAAAGAAGAATAAACTCACGTCACTCGAATGATTGTTATCACTTTCAAACGACGGATTAATGAAAATTTTTATTACAAATAATTAACAAGTTTGCTTAGCCTGACGGCTACGCCGCCCCATAGAGCACACCCTACAAAAAATGCAACGTACAGAACTTAAAAATACTCGCCGTTGCGTAGTTAAAATCGGCAGCGCTTTATTGACCGCCAATGGTCAGGGGCTGGATCGTGATGCTATCGCTGGCTGGGTGGAGCAAATGGCCAGGCTGCGGGCAAAAGACATCGAAGTGGTGCTGGTTTCCAGCGGTGCGGTGGCTGAAGGTATGATGCGTCTTGGCTGGACTCAGCGCCCTCATGCGCTATTCGAGCAACAGGCCGCCGCTGCCGTGGGGCAAATGGGGTTGGTGCAAGCCTACGAATCCTGCTTCCAGCAGCACGGTATTCATACCGCCCAAGTGTTACTCACCCATGAAGACCTCTCTAACCGTCAACGCTATCTCAATGCCCGCAGCACGTTGCGCACTTTATTGAGTCTCGGCGTGGTGCCCGTGGTCAATGAAAATGACACCGTGGTGACCGATGAAATCCGTTTTGGTGACAACGATACCCTGGCTGCTCTGGTGGCCAATTTATTGGAAGCGGATTGCCTGATTATTCTAACTGATCAGGCGGGACTGTTCGACAAAGACCCGCGCAACCATGCGGATGCCAAACTGATTGACATGGCTAGTGCTAATGACATGTCGCTGGAGGCGTTGGTGGGGGAGGTTGGTGCATTGGGTCGTGGCGGCATGTTGACCAAGCTGCGTGCTGCACGGCTGGCTGCACGTTCCGGTGCAGCGACGGTGATTGCCCATGGCCACGAAACGGATGTGTTGGCCTCGGTGCTGGCGGGCAAAACGGTTGGTACGTTGTTATCGACAGAACAAGAATCACTGGCTGCCCGCAAGCAGTGGCTGGCGGGTCATTTGCAATTGCGCGGTGAACTGGTGTTGGATGACGGTGCGGTACGCGTGCTGCGAGAGTCTGGCCGCAGCCTGTTACCGGTGGGTGTGATAGCTGTCAGTGGTAATTTTGAGCGCGGTGAAGTGGTTGCCTGCGTGGATCAAAAGGGAGCTGAGGTGGCACGAGGCTTAGTGAATTACAGTGCCATCGAGGCACAGAAAATCAAGGGATTACCGACCAGTAAAATGGAAATGGTGCTGGGATATGTGGACGAGCCGGAGCTGATTCACCGGGACAATCTGGTTTTGTGTTGATGGAGCACTGTGGCAGGTTGAATAATTTCCGGCCCAGGCTTGGGGCATAGCCGTCAGGCTAAGCTCGGTAGGGTGGAACAAGCGTAGCGGTTCCACCAAACGGGAAAGGGACATCTTCAAGGTTCGATCAGTTAGCGACACCCATCTTGAGCCGCCATTTGCTGGTGAGTCGTTATTGCGTGAGGGCTTTTTTTCCTGTTTCAGGCGGGTCAGGTTGTTGATTTTTTTTGTCAGTGGAGGGGGACACAGAGGCGATTTGTTGTTTCTTATCACCCATTGGTGGAACCGCTGCGCTTGTTCCACCCTGCCGTTTTACGTTGTATTGAATAGAACGGCACAAAAAAGCCGACCAAAAGGTCGGCTTTTTTGTATTTTACAAACGCAATTACAGCGTGCGAATGCGGGTATTCAAACGACTCTTGTGGCGAGCGCCTTTGTTGGCGCTGATCAGCCCTTTGCCAGTAGCACGGTCAATAACCGGCACGGCATCTTTGTACAGGGCTTCAGCCTTATCTTTTTCACCAGCATCAATGGCATAAACCACTTTCTTTACGGCAGTGCGAAAGGCTGCGCGTTGGCCGACATTAAGCTGACGACTTTTTTCCGCCTGGCGGGCGCGTTTTCTGGCTTGTGCTGAATTGGCCAAAGTCTTACTCCATTTGTTCGTTGTGCGAGTGGTTAATTCGTGTCCCGGTAGCGAGCGTAAAGTCAATACCGAAGAGGGCGCACAATATGCGGTTTTATGTGTCGTTTGTCAACTATTTGTAATAGTGGAACGGGCAAAGTGAAGGGTGTATTTTGGGCTGAAGCCCGAGGCAGGTAAGATAGCACTTTCTTCTATTGTAAAAAACCAACAAGAATAACGCCCTTGAATACGTCTGCCCTATGAGCCGCCACCTGCTGAAGTCCACTGGAATTGTCAGCGCCATGACCACCCTGTCGCGGGTGTTGGGCTTGGTGCGTGATGTGGTGTTTGCCCAGTTTCTCGGTGCGGGTGGTTCCACGGATGCTTTTTTTGTTGCGTTTAAAATCCCTAATTTTCTACGCCGCCTGTTCGCCGAAGGTGCTTTCGCCCAGGCTTTTGTGCCAGTGCTTACGGAATACAAAATGCAGCGCAGTGAAGCCGAGGTGCGTAATCTGGTACAAAATGTCGCCGGGACGCTGGGTGGCATTTTATTCGTGCTTACGGTATTGGCGGCGGTAGCCTCTCCGGCATTGGTGATGTTGTTTGCTCCCGGCTTTATCGATGAACCGGAGCGTTTTGACCTCACCGCAGAAATGCTGCGTATTACTTTTCCCTATTTGTTGTTCATTTCGATGGTGGCGTTGGCAGGGAGTATTCTTAATGCCTTTGGCCGGTTTGCCGTGCCGGCATTTACACCGGTGTTTCTTAATGTGGTGCTTATTGGTGTTGTCATCTGGGCAGCCCCTCATTTTGAAAAACCGGTGGTGGCGTTGGCCTGGGGGGTGTTCATTGCCGGTATCGTGCAACTGTTGTTTCAGTTACCTTTTCTGAAGCGCCTCGGTCTGCTGGTGTGGCCTAAATGGGGTGTGCGTGACGAAGGTGTGCGACGTATCGGCAAGCTCATGCTGCCTGCAATTTTTGGTTCTTCTGTCGCACAAATCAATTTGCTGTTCGATACTATTATTGCCTCGTTTCTGGTGGCAGGCAGTGTGTCGTGGCTGTACTACTCTGATCGATTGGTGGAATTTCCGCTGGGTGTGTTTGGCATCGCGTTGGCCACAGTGATTTTGCCTAGTCTGTCGCAAAAACATGCCGAATCTGATCCGACCGCTTTTTCCCGCACCCTTGATTGGGCGCTACGCTGGGTGCTGGTGATTGGCGCACCTGCTACGGTGGGTCTGTTTGTATTGTCCGGCCCCATACTCACCACACTGTTTCACTACGGTGCTTTCGATATTCAGGATGTGGACATGGCGCGTCTCAGCCTCATGGCCTACTCGCTGGGTTTGTTGGGATTTATTGGCGTAAAAGTGCTCGCTCCTGGTTATTACGCTCGGCAGAATATCAAAACCCCGGTGCGTATTGGCATCATCGCCATGGTGATCAACATGGGACTCAATGTTGTTTTTGTCGTGCCTATGGTGATGTTTGATATTGAAGGTCCGCACAGTGGTCTTGCGCTGGCCACTGCCTGTTCAGCGTTCATCAATGCGGGTTTGTTGTTTCGCGGTTTGCGGAAAGAAGGTGTACTACAAGTGCTACCGGGCTGGGGACTGCTGGCTGCGCGTGTACTGATAGCCAGTTTGTTGATGGCTGCTGTGTTGATTTGGGGGGCGGGGGATTTGTCGGGCTGGCTGCAATGGAGTTTGTGGCAGCGGGTTGGGGAGTTGGTGTTATGGATGGGTGTTGGAGGGGGGGTTTATTTTGGTGCTTTGTGGGTGATGGGGATAAAAGTACGGGAGCTGATGGGGCGAGCTAAGTGATAAGTTATACGTGATTTAAAAATTTCCGGACATGTACTTTCTTTGTTTTTTTCATAACAAGTCATCTTGGTCAAGGCACTTTTTTCTATTAATGGCCCTATTTAAAGGGCTCTACCCCTGACCCCCTTAGCGAGCTGGATCGTTGTGGAACGTTTAGTGCAATTCATCGTTTTGTTGCGGGGTCTGTTCGATGAAATCCTGTGTCGGAGCACTGGCAATGCGGTGACTTTCATCGGCCCAGGCACCCAGGTCAATCAGCTTGCAGCGTTCGTTACAAAAAGGGCGATAAAGGTTTTCCGGCTTCCATTCGACGGGTTTTTCACAGGTTGGGCATTTTACCGTTTTTGATTTCATGTTTTTACTCACATTAAGAAAGTGTTGCGTGCATTTTTTATAATGCACAGCAGCTGATGTGGAATTCCACGTCAATGTCGGTCTGGGCAGGGCGTAGGGTGTCGCTGGCATTTAAAAAACGTGCAGTGAAACGGTGTTTGCCGGCACTGATTTCCACAAAGTGTGGCGAGTCGGCGGGTAACCAGACGCGAATCAGTTGGTAAGGTGTATCGGTGTTCAGGTTTTGCTGGTAGTTTCCATTCGTGGCGACTTGCGGTACGGTGTCAGCGCTTTCACGGATCAGTTTTAACATCAGTTCCACCGACAGACGCAGGGTGTCCAGCGTGCCTAACCAGTAACGTAATTTTTCGATACGCACTTCAGCTGGTTGCTTTAACCAATGACGGTAGGATGGCAGGTCAAAATCACACAGGCCACCGGGAATACCACTACGCTGGATCACCAGTTTGAACAATTCATTCTCGCGCAGTTCCTGTGCCAGCTGGCCATCCATGTTGTGCAGCTGTGTTTTGAAACCACCCAGGGTAGTGAGCAACTGGTCGAGGGTATTAATATTGACGCCTGGGGTTTGTGTGAGTGCGGTGAGGGTGTTGTTGATGCGGTCGAGTTCTTTGATGACTTCGGTTTTCATGTCAACGCGACTGACGATACTAAGGATTTCCAGCAGTGTAGTGAGGCTGTTGTGGCTATCCCATACCGCCTCGCCTCGCAGGCTGTGACGAGCGAGACGAAACAGGAATTCCAGACGCAGGAAAAAGCGCAGGCGCTCATTGAGCGGGTGTTCGTAAATGGTGGCGGTGGTCACATTAGGCATGCTGGTTTTGCAGGCTCGGATTTGCAGGGTGGTTAATAGGTCGCCATTCTCCCTGAGTTAGCGAGGGTGGGCAAGTTGTTGGTATTGTTGGTGCAGAGTCGCCACCTGGGCTTGCAGGGCGGAAAGGTCGGTGTTGTTATGAATAATATCGTCGGCAGCGGCGAGTCGAGTGTTTCGGTCAGCCTGGCTGTGGATGACGGCGTTGATGTGTGCGTTGTTGAGACTATCACGTTGACTGGCACGTTGTTGTTGCTGTGCCGGGGAAGTATCGACTACCAGCACACGATCCACCAGGTCGGTCCAGCCACTTTCGATGAGCAGCGGTACACTGAGTATCACATAGGTCGGTGGATGCATGCTTTCGCGTAACGTTTTGAGTTGTCGTAGCGCAGCTTCGTGGGCGCGCGGATGCAGGATAGCTTCAAGCACTTGGCGTTGCTTGGGGTGGACGAAGACGCGCTTGCGTAACTGAGGACGGTCAAGTTCGCCATTTTTGGTAAGTAAGTCGGCACCCAGTTGCTCGACAATTTCTTGCAATGCGGGTTGTCCGGGGGCAACTAGTTCTCGCGTGAGCTGGTCGGCATCAATCACCGGGACACCAAATTCTTCAAAATACCGGCTGACGGTAGTTTTGCCGCTACCGATGCCGCCGGTGAGTCCAATAATGAGCATGCGTGGAAGATACCTGAGCAGGGAGGAAACGCCAAGCTACGCCTGTCAGCCTATCTTACTGTAGACCTGAGAAACGCAGGTAGGCGTTGCTGATATCGTGTCCCCATAACAAAGCAATCCAACCAGCGGCGGCGAGGTAAGGTCCAAAAGGGATGGGGATGTTACGGTTCCGGCCGCGTAGCAGAATGAGCGTAATGCCCACCACAGCCCCTACAGCAGACGATAAGAGAATAATCACCGGTAACATTTGCCAGCCCATCCAGGCACCGAGCAGAGCCAACAGTTTGAAATCACCGTAACCCATGCCTTCTTTGCCGGTGATGAGCTTGAAGGCCCAATAAACAACCCACAGACTGAGGTAGCCAGCGATAGCGCCGATAATGGCAGTGGGGCTGTCAACGAAAACGGACCACAGGCTTAATGCCAGACCTAACCATAAAAAGGGTAGGGTGATGCTGTCGGGTAATAGCTGGTGGTCGAAGTCGATCATGGTCAGGGCGATGAGCGCCCAGGTGAAGAATAATGCAGCGAGTGCGGGCCAGGTGAAACCAAAATGCCAGGCGACCACGATTGAAAGCAGGGCGGTGATGAATTCGACGAGGGGGTAACGGATGGAAATTTTTTCACTGCAAGCAGAACAGCGGCCGCGTAACCAGAGGTAGCTGAGTACGGGGATGTTTTCCAAAAGAGTGATGGCATGCCCGCAGTGGGGACAACGGGAACGGGGAGTGGAGAGGGTGAGTTTTTCCTCTGTATCCAGGGGTGGAGTGTTGTTTTCAGTCAGCTCGGCACAATGCGCTCGCCATTCGCGCTCCATCATCATCGGCAAACGATGAATAACCACGTTGAGGAAGCTGCCCACTGTTAGCCCCAACAGCCCGACAACAGAAAAATAGAATGTCGGGCTGGTGCTTAATAGCTCAATGATGGCCAAAACAGTGATTTGGAGATCTCGACGGCTAAATTAAGTGGTGCCAGCTTTAAACTACTGCGCCCATTTTGAAGATCGGCAGATACATGGCGATAACCAGACCACCGATAAGTACACCAAGCACAGCCATGATCAAAGGTTCCAACAGACTGCTAAGGCCATCGACCATGTTATCCACTTCTTCTTCGTAGAAATCCGCGACCTTGGCCAGCATGCTGTCCACAGAACCGGTTTCTTCACCGATGGCGAGCATTTGCACCACCATGTTGGGGAACAGCCCGGTCTCTTTCATGCAGACATTAATCATTTGGCCGGTGGCCACTTCGTCTTTCATACCCATGATGGCGTCAGTGTAAACCGCGTTGCCTGCCGCTTTGGCCACTGTTTCCATGGCCTCCACCAGGGGCATGCCTGCTGCAAACATGGTAGACAGGGTGCGGGCAAAACGGGCGATAGTGGCTTTGGTGATAATGTCACCGATGATGGGCATTTTGAGAATGACCCGATCCATGAGGACGTTGAATTTCTTGGAGCGCTTTTTGAGTTGCATGATGCCATAGATGGCAGCACCCAGGCCGCCAAAAATGGCCCACCACCATTCCTGAAATATTTTTGAAAGTTCAACGACAAATTTTGTCATGGCAGGAAGGTCACCGCCAAAACTGGTGAACATGGATTCAAACTGAGGAATAACAAAAATCAGCAAAATGGCGGTGATGATAAAGGAGACCACAACAATGGCGGCAGGGTAGTACAACGCCTTTTTGATTTTACCTTTGATGGCTTCCACTTTTTCTTTGTAGGTGGCAATTTTATCCAAAAGGGTTTCTAAAATACCGGCTTGCTCACCGGCATGCACAAGGCTGCAATAGAGATCATCAAAATAGAAGGGGTGCTTGGCCAGTGCCTCGGCCAGTGATGAGCCGCCTTCTACCGTGTTTTTAACGTCCATGATGAGATCTTGCATCGATGGGTTTTCATGGCCCTTGCCGACAATCTCGAAGGCTTGTACCAGAGGTACACCAGCAGACATCATGGTGGCCAACTGGCGACTAAACACAGAGATATCACTCGCAGTGATTTTTTTCTTTCTGGTCCCAAACAGCGATTTAGGTTTTTTCTTTACTTTAAGCGGGGTTATGCCCTGGCGTCGCAGGTCAGCCTTTACCAAAGCAATGTTGGAACCGACAAGTTCACCTTTGGCGCGTTTGCCTTGTTTATTCATGCCTTCCCAAACGTAGAGACCAGCAGTTGCTTGTTTAGCCATAGTTTATTCCTAGGTTTTGTTCTGTATTCTATACTACGAATTGTTATTCTTTGGTGACACGGTTGACATCTTCGAGACTGGTAATGCCTTGTTTGACCTTAAGCAGTCCGGACTGTCGGAGATCGTTAATGCCTTCTTTCCTGGCCTGGTCCGCTAGCTGGATGGCGTTACCTTCAGCCATAATGATACGGGACATTTCATCCGAGATGGGCATGACCTGGTAAATGCCGACACGCCCTTTATAACCGCCATCGCACTGGTCGCAGCCCACCGCTTTATAAATTTTAAGCCCGGGCAGATCTTCTTCTTTAAAACCTTCTGCAAGCAAGGCCTCTTTGGGGATGTCAGTCGGCTTTTTGCAGTTATTACATAAGCGGCGCGCTAAGCGCTGGGCGATAATCAGAGAGACCGATGAGGCGATATTAAATGGCGCGATACCCATGTTGATCATCCGGCTCAGGGTCTGCGGAGCATCATTGGTATGCAGGGTGGAGAGCACCAGATGACCTGTTTGTGCGGCTTTGATGGCAATTTCGCCGGTTTCAGTGTCGCGAATCTCGCCTACCATGATGATGTCCGGATCCTGGCGCAGGAAGGCTTTGAGGGCAGAAGAAAAGGTCAGTCCCACTTTGGGTTCCACGTTGACCTGGTTAATGCCTGCCAGATTGATCTCCACAGGGTCTTCCGCTGTGGAGATGTTTTTGTCTTCCGTATTGAGAATGTTCAGGCCCGTGTACAGCGAAACGGTTTTACCACTACCTGTAGGGCCGGTGACCAGAATCATGCCTTGAGGTTGTTGCAAGGCATCCATGTAAAGTTGTTTTTGATCTTCTTCGTAGCCCAGAGCATCGATACCCAGCTGGGCACTGGCCGGGTCAAGAATACGCAGTACGATTTTTTCACCGTACAGGGTGGGGCAGGTATTAACACGAAAATCGATAGCCCGATTTTTGGAGAGCTTCATTTTCATGCGACCATCCTGGGGTACCCGGCGTTCAGAGATATCCAGTCGTGATAATACTTTCAGGCGGGCAGAGATACGACGATTGAGAGCCACAGGCGGTGTGGCAATCTCCTTGAGCACGCCATCTCGACGGTAGCGCACCCGGTAGGTTTTTTCATAGGGCTCGAAATGCACATCCGAGGCACCGGTATTGATGGCGTCCAGTAAGATTTTGTTCACAAAACGTACTACGGGGGCGTCATCGACATCAGCATCGCTGGTTGAGTTATCTTCAATTTCATCACCACCGCCGATATCCAGATCATCAAGGTCACCATCGCCGGACATATCAGCAAGCGAGGTATCGGCACCCGCCATGGCCTTTTCGATAACATCCTTGAGCTTGTTCTCTTCAACCAGAACGGCCTCGGTATTGGCTCCCACATGGAATTTGATCTCATCCAGCGCTGTCAGGTTGGTGGGGTCGGAAACGGCTACAAACAGTCGGTTGCCACGTTTGTAGAGAGGTAAGGCACGGTGTTTGCGTACCAGTTTTTCATCTACCAATTTGGTGATTTCGGTTTCCAGCTCAATGGCCCCTATATCAAATACGGGGATGCCGAATTCCTCCGAGGCGGCGGTGGCAATGATTTTTCCATCCAGCAGTTTTTTTTCCACCAGATAGCTGACCAGCGGTGATTTTTTTTTGTCGCTTTCCTTTTGAGCTTTCAAGGCATCTGCTTCAGCAAGGTGGCCATCGCTAACCAGTCTGCGGGCCAGGCCATTGAGAGTCATTTGTGCGCTTGGTGTTGCCATTGAGACGTTTTTACCCTGGTTTTAATTTTTAGTGTCCGTGACCGGGATCACGACAAATGCATTTGAGGTTATTGTTCGCTTATTTTTGCTGGGCAAGGTTATACCATAATCATGTTTTTATTGAAGCGGCTTATCAATTAGTCAGTGCATTTTTTACAAACTGTACAAATTTAAAGCTAGCGAATTCGTTGGATTCAAGAAGAGTATTCCAATGTTATTAAGTTAACAAATTAGTGCCATGCCGCAGGTTGGTGGTGAACTTGCGAACTCGTCGCCAATTGATGTTGGGGTACGCAATCTCACCATCAACCTTCAACAAGCAGAACACCCGATTTAACTTAATAGTACTGGAGAGTATTCAGCATTCTGCTCAATATAACGGCAAAAAATAAAAAATGTTTAGATTCAGTGATTGGGTTGATAAATAATAAAATGCACAATTCCGGAAGAGAAGGTTAAGGAGATAATAAGACAGGAGGCCAGAAAATATAAGAGTCATGGAGAAGTTGGCTCTATGGGAACACGCACATTCTCTGTTTGCGGTACATGTAAAAACGGTGAACCCTCCCATATCGGAAGGGTTCACCATTGATTACATCAATTGACCAAGGGTTATGCGCGGCAGGCAGCGGAGAGATGTTGAGCTGCAACGGTAGTGGCGGCTGGAACCGCAACATTGACACCCCCGGAGGTACCCATAAGAGCACTCGGAGCTGCGGGTGGAATGGAGAGGCCACATTGCCAAGTGATGCTCAGGTCTATAGATTCATAGGGAGTCAAGGTCAGTATCTGCCCATTGAGCACTGCGTTGGCTTCATTGCCAAAGGTGACAATTATGGTGCCGTTAGCGACGTCAACTCCGGTGACATATTTACCACTGGTATCTGTGTCATTAGCCGTCATGCCGGCAGCGGTGCGGTCAGCGGGAGCCGCGCCTGAATCATTGAAACTTTCAGTAACAGACGCTTTTGCAGCGGCGGCTAAACTCAAGCCTTCGCTTACTTGGGCACGAATGGTGTAATCCTGATAAGCCGGAATTGCAATCGCGGCCAAGATGCCGATGATAGCAACCACGATCATCAGTTCGATGAGCGTGAAGCCCTTTTGTAGTGTTTTTACGTGTTGCATGGATAAATCCTCCACAGTGTTCAAATTTAAAGTTATTGCGTATTTCCCGGTTTTGATCATTTTTATTTGTCCAAAGCCGTGATGCCATTCGGTGACGTCTTCACCTTTTTGTTCAGTTACACAGAAACTTTAGTTTTGTGGTGACTGGTCAAAACGGGGAAATCCGCACTCGCAATCAGGTGCAAGCATGAGGTGTGCCAAATTCTGTTGGGGTTTTGCGATATATGGTTTTTTGGCATTGTGATGACCTTAAAATAAATAAATAACAATGAGTTGCATATTTTTTGTGAGGAATAATATTTTGGGTTTGTGATGAATATCTTATTTTTCAGGTGTCACACGGAAGTTTGTAGGCATCTGTGTGATGTCATAAAGTGACAATTTTGGTCACTTTATGTATGGCGGAGTGATAGCGGAGAGCTTGTTTTTCCGGGGCAGTGGAATAATGTGCGGCAAACTGCATTCAGGCTTATTTTATGCGACCCGCTCAATGCGCCGGTATTCGTCTTCATGTCGCTTTATTGTTTGCTGCAGGTCATAAAGTCCTTGCCAGTTAATCCAGAATTCTGCACTCGTCCCAAGGTAGCTGGAGAGGCGCAGTGCGGTATCCGGGGTCAGGGCACGTTTTCCGTTGAGCAGTTCATTAGCGCGCGGATAGCTGATATGCACGTCGCGGGAAAAGCGGCTTTGGCTGATGCCCAGAGGCTGTAGGTATTCCTCCCATAGCACGATGCCTGGGTGTTCTACGTCAAATCCAATATCCATTTTCGTCTCCTAATTGTGATAATCGACAATTTCAATGTCTTCTACCCTGCTATCAGTAAACAGGAAACAGAGGCGATATTGCTGGTTGATACGAATACTGTGTTGCCCTTTACGATTGCCTTTCAGGGCTTCAAGCCGGTTGCCAGGAGGGACGCGGAGGTCGTCCAGTGTTGTCGCCATGTGCAGCATGCTCAGTTTGCGCTTCACGACAGACTCAATGGCCTTCAAAAGCTCTGTCGCTTTGCCAGTGGTGAACAAACGTCTTGTTCGACGGCAGACGAAGGAATCTATCATGCCTGTCGTTATAATGGCAGGCGTTATATTTTCAAGGGATATTTTGTGAGTCGATGCTTTCTTTATTGGGGCAGAGTGGTTGTGGTTTACTCCAATCCCAACTTCTTCAATCGATATCGCAGTGCCCGAAAGCTCAGCCCCAGCAGCTTGGCCGCAGCGGTTTTATTGTATTTGGTTTGTTCCAGGGCTTGCAAAATAGCCGTTTTTTCGATTTCGCCGAGATGTGCTTCGAGGTGGATTTTACCGGAGTCCAGCGGTCCAGGCATGGGCGGGGTGAGGGTGCTATTGGTGGTTTCAGGCAAGTGCAGGTCACGTTGGCGGATAGTGTTGTCTTCGCACAGGGTCATGGCGCGTTCGAGGATGTTTTCCAGTTCGCGCACATTACCGGGGAAAGGATAGCGATTAAGAGCGCTTGCGGCATCAGGGGCGAGGCTGGGTTTTTCCTGCTCCATTTGTTGAGCGAGTTTGCTTAAGGTGTGTTTGGTCAGTTGAGGGATGTCTTCGCTGCGTTCTCGCAGGGAAGGTATGGGTAGCTGGATGACGTTGATGCGGTAAAACAAGTCCTGCCGGAAGTGTCCGTTTTCTACCAGATTGCTCAAATTTTTGTGGGTGGCGCTGAGGATACGTACGTCGATGCTGATTTCTCTGGCCTCTCCTACAGGACGGATGGCCTTTTCCTGGATGGCGCGCAACAGTTTGACTTGCATGTGCAGCGGCAGGTCAGCCACTTCGTCGAGGAACAAGGTGCCTCCGTCGGCAACCTGAAACAGGCCTTTTTTATCAGCGATGGCTCCGGTGAAGCTGCCTTTTTTGTGACCGAAAAATTCGCTTTCCATGAGTTCGTCAGGAATGGCACCGCAGTTGACGGGTACGAAAGAGCCGTTGGCGCGTGGTCCTTTGTTGTGGATGAGTTTGGCCACCAGTTCTTTGCCAGTACCGGATTCACCGCTGATGTAAATGGGTGCCTGGCTGCGGGCGACTTTGGCGATGGTGGCGCGGGTATGCTGCATGAGTTTGGAGTCACCGAGCAATTCGTCGCGAGAGCGGCGATCCAGTCGTGGGCTGTTTTCCGAGACACGTAGCGCGGTGTTGACCAGGTTGCGCAGAATTTGCAGATCCACGGGTTTGGAGACGAAATCAAAGGCTCCGGCTTTGAGCGCCTTGATGGCCCATTCCATGCTGCCGTGGGCAGTGATCATCGCCACCGGGGTTTTGGGGTAGTGTTGCTGGATGTGTTCCACCAGTTCCACACCGTTGCCATCGGGCAGTTTCATGTCGGTGAGGCAGAGGTCAAAACGGTACTGTGCCAGCAATTCGCGTGCCTGTGCCAGGTTGGTGGCGGCACGGGTTTCGATATTCATGCGTCCCAGAGTCAGTTCCAACAATTCGCAGATGTCGGGTTCGTCGTCAACAATGAGGGCGTGGGAAGGCGGTGTCATGGAGTCTCGGTTACGTTGTTTGTTTGTCGTGTTTTGATTCTGGTGATTGTTCTGGTTTCTGTCCGGCAAAGTCTACCCGAAAACAGGCTCCACCGGTGGGGATGGCCACATAACTGAGTCGAGCCCGGTTGCCTTCACACAATTCACGGGCGATATACAGGCCCAGTCCGGAACCTTTGCTTTCAGTGGTGAAAAAAGGCTCAAAAATATTGCCTATCGCATCGGGCGGTACGCCTGGCCCGTGATCGATGACGTCCAGAAAGGGTTTGCGTGAGTCATCTTCGATACCACCATGCAGTTCCAGCCTGGGTTGCCCGGGATAATCCTGGCTATGGCGCAGGCCATTCTGGCACAGATTCCACAGCACCTGATGCAGTTGGGTGGCATCCATGTGTACGGTGGTGTTGTCGGGTGAGATGTGCAGGCTGATGTCGGCCGGGTCGCAGTTTTGGCTTTGCACAAATTCCTGGAGAAAATTCTCCAGCCAGTCTTTTAGTGGCAAATCCTCAGGCATGGAGCGGTCGCGTCTGCTGAGTTGTAACACGTTTTCAATAATGTCGTTCACGCGCGCAGTATTGGTGTGAATAATTTCCAGCAGACGGTTGTCAGAGGCGTTGTTGCTACCTCCTTCGGCCAGCAGTTGCTCGGCGTGGCTGATGGCACCCAGTGGATTACGGATTTCGTGGGCGATGCTGGCGGTGAGCCGACCCAGTGAGGCCAGCTTTAGTTGTTGGGCCTGTTGTGCCATGCGTGCGGTGTCTTCGAGAAAAATCAATGTACCGGCACGCGCTTCACTACCCAGGGCTGTCATGTTTGGCAGTAATTCTACATTGCCGCCACCGGGGCGGAACATGCGAGGTTCTGAGAGTCCGCCACGACGCCAGTCGATCAGTTGTTCAGCCAGTTCCGGGGAGATCAGTTTGAGACTTTTGTTTTGAGTGTTACCCAACGACGGCAGGCCCAGCATGTACCAGGCAGACTCATTCATCAGGCGTATGTGCTGATCGGCATCCACTACCACGATACCGGACTGCATACGTTGTAATACATGTTGATTGAGTTGTGCCAGATTGGCAAGATCCACACCACGTTGTGCTGCGAGGGCTTCACTTTCGCGTACCCGCGTGGACAGTACATGGGCGAGAAAGGCAGTGGCAAACAAGGCAGCACCCAAAATACCGGCCTGGGTAAAGCTGGCGGTTAATCCGGGGTCTTGTTGTGCAAAAACCTGTTCGGTGAGAACGGCAATGGCGGCAATGGCGGCAAATAAGTTGGCGGCCCGACTGGTGAGTAACAGGCTGTTGCCCGCAATAGCGACGACCAGCAACATGCCCAGGCCGGTTTCGATGCCGCCACTGGCACGCATAATCAACGTCAATGCGAGAATGTCCAGTATCACCAGACTGTAAGTCAGTAAACGAAAATTCAGCCAGCGAAAGTGAATGACAAAACTGGTGGTCAGTGCGATACCCAGATAAATGAAACTGATTATCTGAAAAAGGCTGACATTGTGACTGCCTAATACCGGCAGATTACCTTTAAAAAAAATGGCACTGACAAACAATGCTGCCAGCGTAATGCGGTAGAGATTCAGGAAGTGCAGTGGTCGCCACGCGCGGTTGCTGGTGAGGCTTGGCAGAGTGCTGGTTTCAGCGTTGGAAAAGGTGGGTGAGGGCACGTTTCAGGTTTTTACAGTATTTTTTAGTGTGTTCTTTAAATAGCAGAGGGTGTGGTGATTGTCATTTGTGAATCATGTTTGTGAATGATGGTGTCACCGCTAAAAATAGCGGCCATTCTGTGAATGGTTTCAGTTTTTTGATGGCTGTGCCGACAGGTGTTGCGGTGTCCTGATGCATATGTCAGTCGGCAAAGTATACGGGGTTGCTGCATTGAAAGGTGAAAAAAACAGTGAGTGAAAAAGCACTAAAAATTCTTGCGGTGGATGATACGGAAATGAATCTCAATTTGCTGGCGCGTTTTTTCAGCAGAAAAGGACATGAAATGATCACCGCTACCAATGGGCAGGAAGCTATCGAACGCTTTGAAAGCGAACAGCCGGACTTGATTCTGATGGATGTGATGATGCCGGTGATGGATGGTTACGAAGCTACCCGTGAAATACGCCAGCGCAGCGGTGAAAAATGGATTCCGATTATTTTTATGAGCGCGAAGGTTGCGGTTGAAGACCAGGTGGCCGGACTGGATGCTG
The DNA here is from genome assembly GCA_021648485.1 of Gammaproteobacteria bacterium. Lineage (GTDB taxonomy): Bacteria > Pseudomonadota > Gammaproteobacteria > SZUA-152 > SZUA-152 > SZUA-152. The sequence continues at coordinate 23,217 of JAKISS010000018.1, read as the reverse complement.
GCGGTGATGATTATCTCACCAAACCCGTCAACATGCGCATTTTTGAGGCCAAAATCAAAGCCATGCAGCGTATTGCCGACATGAGTGATGCACTGAATTCACAGACCAGCGAGCTGGAAAAATACCGTGCCGCCGCAGAAGAGGAAAAATACCTTGGCAATGCGTTGATGGAGCGCATGACGCGTGCGGGCAAAATGTCAGATGAATTGCTGGATAGCTGGTTGTTGCCCGCAGAGCACATGAGCGGTGATCTGGTGGCTGCGTGTCGCGGTGGTGATGATCGTTTTTACGTGATGGTGGCCGATGCCACTGGCCATGGATTACTGGCCGCGATGATGCAAATACCCGTGTCTCAGACTTTTTATCATATGACCAGCCGGGACTATTCACTGAGCCGTATCGTTAGATCCATGAACAGCCAGCTGCGGGTGCTGGTACCGCGAGACCGTTTTGTCGCCGCTACGCTGATCATGGTGGATGTACGCAATCAGTTGATTGAGGTTTGGAATGGCGGCGGCCCCGAGGCTCTGTTTGTGGATGAGCAGCGCAATATTGTGCATCGCTTCGAGTCCAACGCTGCGCCTTTGGGTATTGTTTCGGATGAAGAATTTGAGCCGTACACACAAGTTTACCAGTGGCAGGTTGCCGGAGAGTTACTCGCCTGTTCTGATGGTGCCATTGATGCGTTGAATGACGATGGAGAATCTTTCGGTGAAGAGCGATTGGAACACTCTATTTCCCGTTGGCCGGATAAAACAGTGTGTACTGCTGTGGCTGATGCGTTGCGTGAGTACCTGAAAGATGAACGCGCTCAGGATGATATCAGTGTGATCGGCGTAACTTGTCCGTTGCAGGAAAATAACCAATGAAGCGGTGGTCGGCGTGAGAGGATTTGAACCTCCGACCCCTTCGTCCCGAAGGAAATGAGGCAGCTTTTTTCTTCGTCTATACTTTCCAACATAGAGTACACATAGAGCAACAATATCAGGCTGTATGTGTTGGTATTACTCAGTTCTATGCTGCCTTTCAAGTAACATTAAGTGTATACTCGGCAACATTGAGATGGGCTCCATAAAATGAAGCCCCAATAGCGCGCCAACGCTACCAGGGCTCTGACCATGACGATATTCTGAGGTATCAAAATGGCTTCCGCACAGTTTAGCAAAATCCCCACCGGATCGTCTTCCATCACTTCTGCGTGCAAGGGCTCAATCACCCAGACCGTCATCCAAAGAATCGAAGCCACAGGCAAAAGGTTCACAGTTCGTGACATAGGTCAGCCGGGATTGATCTTACGGGTTGGAGCTTCAGGTTCGCTTACATGGGCGCTCGATTACAAAGACCGAGAGGGAAAGCGGCAGACTTACCGCATTGGGACTCCCAAAAACTATTCGGTAAAAGATGCCCGGGACGAAGCCCAAAAGCTGGTTGGTAGTGATCCAGCAGCTGAGAAACGCTGCAAAAAATTGGCTGAGACCATGGCGAAGCAGGAAAAGAAATTCGCTAAAAGTCGAACACTACGGGCATATCTTGATGGTAAGTATCGTCGTCGAATCCTGGACCATCGCCGCACCGGAGAGAACACCAGAAATCTCATTCTCTTTTCATTTGAAAAAATACTTGATCAAGACATGTGCACACTAACCGTTGGCCAGGTCGAAGACATTGTGGCCAAAATGATAAAGGATGGCACTAAGCCGCAATCCGTCAATCGAAAACGATCTGCGTTGGTGGCTCTTTTGAATTGTGTCTTTCGTTTTTTATTGTTCGGTGGTGGGTGTTGCGCCCACCAATCTGGTTAATTATTGTGCAGGCTGGTGGCTTGCCAAGTTCTGAGAATCCTACCATATAACCCGCTTGTTTCTGGGGAGAGTGGGTTGTAGGGCAGCATCAAACTTTATATTTGCTTATTGGAAGTGCACACTGCTTTAGTGGAACTAAAACAACAAGAAGCTCACCAAGCTGTTGATGTCTCCGACTGGGAGTCAGATGACGAGTTCGTTGTCTATCCTGAAGGTGCGCGTGACAAAAGCCGATTAAACTGCCCTGTGGATACCGGGCACGCGTTTCTCATTGCCGACCATCATTATATGTTTAAGCATTCGAGGGATAGATACCCTGAACAATATTGGGTTGAAATTTTGGCGTATCGACTGGGCGTTGAGATTGGTGTCCCCGTACCCCCCGCATTTGTAGCTTTTGATAGTGACAATGGTAAACCAGGCGCTCTTATTGAATGGTTTTACAAAACATCTGACGAGGGTATGGAGGGCTATGTTCAGGGGGGCGATTATATGCAGCGAATTATTCCTGACTATGACCGCAAGGAAGGTAAGCAGCATAATTTTGAAACAATCACTACAATTTGCAAGGCGCTTAAGCAACACGCAAATCTGGCCGATAATTGGCTAGAGTACTGGGCGAAGGTGTTCACATTTGATGCGTTGCTTGGTAATACTGACAGGCACCATGATAATTGGGGTGTGATTTTTAGGCGCGGAGCGCTTGAGGAAGAAATTGAGTTGCGAATGTCTCCCGCATTCGATAACGGGACAAGCATGGGGCATGAAATTTTATCAGAAAAATTTGCAGCATTTTCAAACCCACCGCGAACTGAACGTTATGTTGCGAGGGGAAAGCATCATATGAAATGGCGTCGCAGTGATGCTGGACAGATAAATCATGGGGTATTTCTTCAGGAGTTTGTTGCAAAATACCCTCTGGCGCGAGGTTGGATGTTGGAATGCCTGGATACTAAACCTGACGTTCTAAGTGCTATAGTTAACAAACTAACGGAGTTCGATGTGCTAGTCCCTCTTTCGCCAGAACGCGCGGAATTTATGTCTGATCTGTTGATTTATAGAAACAATTATTTGAAGACACTTTTGGCAGCCTAAGCTTAATGACAAATTTCATAGAAAATATTATCGAACCAAGCAGGCTGCTTCTTGTGTGGATGCCTCCGGATAGCTTTCATCGTGCCCGTTACATTGTTGGCAAGATCGACCGGCTCGGTGATGCTTTTACGCTTTCATATTTCACTGATTCGAAGGATTTTATTAAGGCCAAAAAGTGTGGCTTTGGGGGCTACCCAGCCTTCAGGGATACCAATGTCCAGCATTCATCAGGTGTGATTGATGCGTTTATGCGGCGTTTACCGCCTCGAAATCGTGGAGACTTTAATAAGTATCTTGAATTATTAAGGGTTTCTGGCGGTTCAGAGTTTAGTGACTTTGCCTTGCTTGGGTATTCTGGAGCAAAGCTGCCCGGCGATGGGTTTTCGCTCATCCATCCGTTTGATAATGTTATTGGCCCCTGTGAATTGCTAACTGAAGTGGCAGGGTTTCGTTACATTGAAGATGTGGCTGTAGAGGACATCATTATTGGGGATGAAGTTTCCTTTGTTCCGGAACCTGATAATCAGTACGACCCGGATGCCATCAAGATAATGTTGAATAAAAAGAAAATTGGCTACGTGAACCGTGGACAGCTTCCTGCATTTCGCCGATGGATTAACGATAGCAACATAAGTGCTGTTATTGAACGGAGCAATGGTCGACCTGATAGGCCACTCATTTATTTATTTGTGAAAGTGCTTCCTGTGCCCACCCAAATGAGAAGTGCTGGGTAAAGCCCGAATCTTGTGTTTTTTTGAGCCCCAGTAGGAGTCCCAAGAATATCATTATATTCTGTGGAGAAGGTGATTAGCTCACAGGGCTTATGGAATATGGTCGGCGTGAGAGGATTTGAACCTCCGACCCCTTCGTCCCGAACGAAGTGCGCTACCAGGCTGCGCTACACGCCGAATAATCATGATCACCTGTTTATGATAATAACTACGCTAACAGTTATTATCAGTAGGTGCGACTGACGGAGAAATCTGCGAGGGTTTTCAAGGCATCAGTGTAATCGGAGGCGGGGATATTTTGCAGTTGCGCAATGGCCAAATCGGCCTCCTCCCGTGCTTTGCGAGCAGTGTACGCGATGGCATCGGTGGATTCAATGGCAGCCATAACTTCGGTAATATTGTCGAGCCCGCCGGTTTCGATGGCCTTGCGGATCAGTGCCGATTGCGCTTTTGTTCCCTGGCGCATGGCACGAATCAGCGGCAAGGTCGGCTTGCCTTCGGCGAGATCGTCGCCGACATTTTTGCCCATGGTCTCTGACGAGGCGCTGTAGTCCAGTACATCGTCCACCAGCTGAAATGCTGTGCCCAGGTGCATCCCGTATTTGGCCATCGCTTGTTCTTGTTCAGGTGTTGCATCGCAGAGTATTGCCCCCAGTTGTGCAGCGGCTTCGAACAGTTTGGCAGTTTTGCAATGAATGACGTCGAGATAGCGCTGTTCGGTGGTATCCGGGTCATTGCAGTTGAGTAGTTGCAACACTTCGCCTTCAGCGATCACGTTGGTGGCGTGGGCGAGAATTTCCATCACCCGCATGCGTTGGACGCCCACCATCATCTGGAAGGCGCGGGAATATAGAAAATCTCCCACCAAGACCGCAGCTTCGTTGCCCCACAGGGCGTTGGCTGTTTCCCGGCCACGACGACGATCAGAGGCATCTACGACATCATCATGCAGCAGGGTGGCGGTGTGGATAAATTCCACGATGGCGGCCAGGTTAAAATGCTGCTCACCGGTATAGCCAAAGGTTCGCGCCGAGAGCAGCACCAGCACTGGTCGCAGGCGCTTACCACCACTGTGAATAATGTAACCACTGACCTGATTGACCAAAACCACTTCGGATTGCAGCCGTTTTTCGATGAGCTGGTTCACAGCAGCCATATCGTCAGCCACAAGCTCATTGACGTGCTCGATGGTTTGCGGTGCTGGTACCCCGGCCGGTGTTTCGGTCAAGGCTTCGGCATTGTTGTTAAATGTGGAACTGAGCATGGCGATACAACGGTCAGTGGACGAACCTCTATAATGGCAGAAAAGTTGACCATTATGGAGTTTGACGTGCCGTTCTGTAAACGCTAAAATTCGCGGCCTTTGTCTGGTCAGGGTCAATCCTGTTCGGGGCGCTCTGTGTTCGACGGGTTTCGTGCTCAGTGTGAGAGCAGAGCGGCGAGAACAAAACGAATTTTTAGCGTAGCAATTTATTTGGAGAAGAAGCCATGTACGCGGTAATTAAAACCGGTGGCAAGCAGTACAAAGTTTCAGAAGGTGCAACCCTCAAAGTCGAAAAAATCGACGCCGATGAAGGTGCCACGGTCGAACTCGATCAGGTTCTGATGGTGGTTGACGGGGACAATGTTAACGTGGGCTCACCATTGGTAGCTGGCGGGAAAGTGACAGCAACCATCAAATCTCACGGTCGCGGCAAAAAAATCGAAATCATCAAGTTCCGTCGCCGTAAGCACCATCGTAAGCAAATGGGGCATCGTCAGAGCTACACCGAATTACAGATTACGGGCATTCAGGCCTGATTATCTGAGATAAACGTCAGAGGAACAGAAAAATGGCACATAAAAAGGCAGCGGGTAGTACCCGCAACGGTCGCGATTCAGAATCCAAACGTCTGGGCGTCAAACGCTATGGTGGTGAAGTGGTTAAGGCGGGTAACATTCTCGTGCGTCAACGTGGCACCAAATTTCACCCTGGAAACAATGTGGGTTGCGGTAAGGACCACACCCTGTTTGCCAAAACAGATGGTAAAGTGCTTTTTGCGGTGAAGGGGCCAAAGAATCGTACTTTTATCAACGTGGTGCCTGCGTAAGAAGGTCTTTCGTTGGGAAAACAGCGTTATGGAGAGGCCTCGTAGATCGAGGCCTTTTTTATGTCACCCCCCTAATGTGACGAGTAGGAATGGGTAAATTTCCAGGGGTTTTCCCTTCTGGCCCCTCGATAGCATCTCCTTAATACTGGATAGATACTGAAGTTATGAAATTTGTTGATGAAGCCCGAATTAAAGTTGATGCCGGTGACGGTGGTAATGGCTGCGTGAGTTTTCGCCGTGAAAAGTACGTGCCCAAAGGCGGGCCGGACGGTGGTGATGGTGGTGACGGCGGTAGTGTTTATTTGCAAGGCAACACAGGGTTGAACACCCTGGCTGATTTTCGTTTTCAGCGCGCCTATCGTGCTGAGCGAGGCACCAACGGCATGGGGGCAAATTGTACCGGCAGATCGGGTGAGGATTTAATCGTGCAAGTACCTGTGGGTACGTTGGTGCATGATGCTGATACTGGAGAGGTGATCGGTGATGTGGTGAAAGAAGGGCAGCAATTGCTGGTGGCCAAGGGTGGTTTTCATGGCTTGGGTAATGCGCGTTTTAAAAGCAGCACTAACCGCACTCCCTATCAGAGCAAGCCGGGCACGCCGGGCGAAGTGCGTGATTTGCTTCTGGAACTGAATGTGTTGGCCGATGTGGGTTTGCTAGGTTTGCCTAATGCGGGTAAATCGACACTCATTACCGTCGTCTCCAATGCGCGGCCCAAGGTGGCGGATTATCCATTTACCACTTTGCATCCCAATCTTGGCGTGGTGAGCCCCGCGCCGCATCAAAGCTTTGTGATCGCCGATATTCCGGGAGTCATCGAGGGGGCTGCTGAAGGTGTGGGACTGGGCATTCAGTTTCTTAAACACCTGTCGCGTACCCGATTGCTGTTGCATTTGGTGGATATGGCACCATTGGATGGCCATGATCCGGTGGATGACGTGAATACTATTGTCAACGAACTGAGCAAATTCAGTGATGCGCGGGAAGGCAGTGAACTGGCTTCCCGCGAGCGCTGGCTGGTATTGAATAAACTTGATTTGTTACCGGCTGATGAGCGTGATGCTCGTTGTGAGGCTATCGAAACAGCATTGAGCGGAAAGAGCGAAGGCGCAGTGCGGGTGTATCGTATTTCTGCGGCGCAACGTGAAGGTACAGAGGCATTGATGTACGATATCCTCAATTATCTGGATGAGCAGGCGCGGTTGGCTGCGGAGGCGGGTGGTTAGATTTAGATTGTCTGCGGGAAGGAAGGCGCTTTAATATTTGATATTACCCCGGATTTTATTAGTGGGTGTTAACAGGCACCAGGCAAAGATTTTGGCTTGATTTAATGGTATTAAGCAGTCAATTTAAAATAAACGGAATATGAAATCGTGAAATACAATCGTGCGTAAACAGCTTTTCATTCAACTCTTTGAGCAGCAGACAGGGCAAGTCAGTGAGGGTGGTGAAGCTGCTGTGTTGCCTGCCAGTTGGGTGCTGCGTGATGAGCAGCGACCTGCCGGCGTGCTGTTTCACGGTAATTTGCAAGAGGCTGCTGCGCAGGCCGCCGGGGCACGGGTCAGTGTGTTGGTGCCTGGGGTCGATGTGGTGCTGGCGCAAGTTGAGCTGCCCGCGATGAAGGCGCAACGCCTGGCCAGGGCGGTGCCTTTTGCACTGGAAGAGCAATTGGCCGGGGATGTGGATGATCTGCATGTGGCCATTGGTCAACGTGACGCACAGGGTCGGGTGGCTAATGCCGTGGTCTCGCGACAGCGATTGGATGATTGGTTGGAGCAGCTCAAGGCTGTTGGCTTGCAAGCTGATGTGATGACACCTGAAATGTTCGGTCTCCAGTGGGAGGTCGAGGATGCGCCGGGGCACAACCGTTGGTCTATGCTCATCGACGGACGGCTCGGCTTGCTGCGCACAGGTGCGCAAACCGGGCTGGCTTTTGAAACAGATAGTTTGCGGCCTGTGTTGCAGGCCTGTGTCGATGACGCGGGTGACATGCCACCCGCGAGTTTGCAGTTAACGGTTTGCGGGGATGATGCTTTTGCTGATTCTGATGAATATCGTGTGCTGTCTGCATCGTGTGCTGAGCAAGGTATCGAATTATCGTTAGAGACAAAAAATGAAGTTCGCAGCGTGATGTTGGCGCAGGGCTTTGATGAGCAACGTGCTATCAACCTATTGCAGGGTGATTACAGTCGCAAGCAACAGCTGGAGAAACTGCTGCGTCCGTGGCGTCCGGCGCTGATACTGGGTGGATTGTGGTTGTTGTTGCAAGCGGGAGTATTTGTTATGGAGTACAACCGCCTGGCAACGCAGAGCGGTGAATTGAAAGAACAAATTGAAACGGTATATCGTGACGCTTTTCCAGAGTCACGTAATATCGTGAATCCCAAAGTACAAATGCAGCGAGGCCTGGAAAAATTGCGGGGTAGTGATGGTCAAAGTGACGGCCTGTTGACACTTCTGGCGAAAGCAGGGGCTGTGCTGAAAGATACGCCGGGGGCTTCGTTGCGTACGTTGCGTTTTAAGGGCAGCAAACTGGATGTGGACGTGAATATGCCAGACCTGCAAAGCCTGGATAAACTTAAGCAGCGTCTGAGCGAGGAAGCTAAGCTCAACGTTGAAATTGTTTCCGCTTCATCGCGTGATGGCAAAGTGGAGAGCCGCCTGTCATTGCAAGCGGCGGGAGGTGGTCAATGAAGGCCTGGTTTAGTGGTCTCGAAGTTAATGAGCGTCGCATGCTGATTGTTGGCGGAGGATTGTTGCTGATCATGTTGTTGTACATAGGTATCTGGGAGCCGTTGACCAACAAGGTTGAAACGCTGCGGGTCAGCACCGCCGAACAGACTGTCCTGCTGACCTGGATGCGTAGCGCAGCGCAAGAAGTTAAACAATTGCGGGGTCGCGGTAGTCAGCAGGTTACACCTGCCAGTGGTCAATCATTATTGACTCTGGTGGATCGCACTGCCAAATCCGGCCGTTTGGGTACAGCGCTCAAACGTGTGCAGCCTGATGGCAGTGAAAAGGTCGGTGTGTGGTTGGAGGCGGCAGATTTTGATGATCTGGTGCGCTGGCTTGCTGTGCTGGAGACCCGTCATAGTGTACGTGTGGTGAGCAGTGTGTTTCAGGCGCTGGAAGCCTCCGGGCGTGTGAATGCGCGACTGGTTTTTGCAACGGGTGCTTGAGTTTTATAGCAGGCACTTCCCGTCCAATATTTGACGTTGAGTATGATGTTCCGGTTATGAAATTTATTACCCGTTTTCAATATTTACCTTTACTGGCATTTGGTCTGCTGGCCTATCTTGTGGCGCTGGTGCTCAGTTTTCCCGCCGAGCGTGCCTATTCACACTGGCAGGCCAGTGAAAATGCTCCCAATAATATTGCTTTGTCCGGCATTAGCGGCAGTGTCTGGTCTGGCAAAGCCGCTATGGCAGTGATTCAAGGCCAGCCGTTGGAAAAAGTGGAATGGTCGCTGCGGCCCTGGTCATTGTTATTGGGTCAGGTGGGCTTGAATTGGCATTTTCAGCTCCCTCCCGAAAATGAAAAGAAAGGCCAGGGTGGTTACGGAAAGGGAAGCACCGCATTGGGGCTGGATGGCAGTGTGGCTTTTTCAACATTGGAAGCACGTCTGCCAGCCAGGGTGATCGCCCGTGTTGCCAAGGCGGATGCCTTACGGCCCACGGGGTCGGTGGGCTTGAATCTGCATGATGTGTTGTGGGATGGACAAAGTCTGCGCTCGGCAGAGGGGCGAATAGTCTGGAATGGTGCGGGTATTAGTCTGCTCAAGCCCCTTTCTCTGGGTGATCAGGTGATCGCACTTGAAACCAGCGATGATGGTGTAAAGGGCGTGCTGAGTGATGGCGGTGGCCCGTTGTCTTTGGACGGACTGCTGACCCTGAGCCCTGAAGGCCAATATGAATTCAGCGGCAGTCTTGCCGCACGTAATGCGCCAGATCTTGAAAGAGCCTTAAGTTCCCTGGGCAGGCCCGGTGCTGATGGCCGGATCAAACTCAAGCGTTCGGGCAGTCTGGCGAGTCTGGGTTTAGCAGCAGGAGGGTAGCCTTTGGTACTCCGTCAAATTCACAATATGCTAATATTACCTCTATTTTCAGCGCTTTTTGACAGCACGCCGAGCCTGTTTTATGGGTTCCGTCCGTAAATTGATGTCAATCACTACACACATTGGAGTTTTCATGAGTTTCGATAAAATCACTGTCCCTGCTGGCGAGAAAATTACCGTTAATGCCAACAATAGTCTGAATGTGCCCAATCGGCCGGTAGTGCCCTTCATCGAAGGAGACGGTATTGGCGTGGATGTGACACCAGCGATGAAAACGGTGGTGGATGCGGCGGTGAATAAGGCTTACGGCGGAGATAAGTCTATTGCGTGGATGGAAGTGTTTGCGGGCGAGAAAGCCAATAATCTTTATGGTGGTGATGTGTGGCTGCCAGAGGAAACCTTGCAGGCAGTGAAAGACTATGTGGTTTCCATTAAAGGGCCGTTGACCACACCGGTAGGGGGTGGTATCCGTTCATTGAATGTGGCTCTGCGCCAACAACTGGATTTGTATGTGTGTCTGCGTCCGGTGCGCTATTACGAGGGAACTCCCAGTCCGTTGAAGCAGCCGGAGTTGACCGATATGGTCATTTTCCGTGAAAATTCCGAGGATATTTACGCTGGCATTGAATATGCCGAGGGTACGCCTGAGGTGAAAAAACTCATCGATTTCCTGCAAAATGAAATGGGTGTCACTAAAATTCGTTTTCCGGAATGCTCGGGTATTGGCATCAAACCCGTCTCCCGCGATGGCACCCGGCGCTTGGTGCGCAAGGCCATTCAGTACACCATCGACAATGATCGAGCTTCGTTGACCCTGGTACATAAAGGCAACATCATGAAGTTTACCGAGGGTGCCTTTAAGGAATGGGGGTACGAATTGGCCAAGTCTGAATTCGGTGCGGAGGAGATAGATGGCGGACCGTGGTGCAGCTTCAAAAACCCCAATACAGGTAAAGAAGTTGTGGTTAAGGATGTGATTGCCGATGCTTTTTTACAACAGATTTTGCTGCGTCCAGCGGAATACGATGTGATTGCCACACTGAATCTCAACGGCGATTATGTGTCCGATGCTCTGGCGGCTCAGGTAGGGGGTATTGGTATTGCTCCGGGGGCCAATCTTTCGGATACCGTGGCAATGTTTGAAGCCACTCATGGCACAGCACCCAAGTATGCTGGCAAGGATCAGGTAAACCCCGGTTCGCTGATTCTTTCTGCGGAAATGATGTTGCGTCATATGGATTGGTTTGAAGCGGCTGACTTGATTGTCAAGGGAGTATCTGGCGCGATTCAGGCTGGGACGGTGACTTACGATCTGGAACGCCTGATGAGTGGTGCGACGCTGGTGAGTTGTTCCGGTTTTGCTGATGCAGTCGTGGAAAATATGTAACGGATGATCTCGTTGTTAAATGGATGTTGGGGGCTTGTTTTAAGGTGTTTTGCCCTCATGTTGGGGGAAGGGTTATTTTTTGCCTGAGTTGGAATTGAGTCTATGGGAAACAAGGAAATACATCGTGACGATGGCCTGGCAGTACAGGAATCACGTCCAAAACTGAAAAAGCCTCCTATGTACCAGGTGGTGTTGATGAATGATGATTTTACGCCGATGGAGTTTGTGGTGTTGGTGCTGGAACGATTTTTTTCCAAAGATCGCGCCCAGGCCACTCGCATCATGTTGCAGGTACATACCAATGGCAAAGGACTGTGCGGTGTCTTTGTGCGGGAGATCGCCGAAACCAAAGTCGCGCAGGTTAATGAGTATGCGCGCAGCAATAACCACCCCCTTCTGTGCGAGATGGAACAAGCCGGTTAAAATGGCCTAAAGTGAGCCTGATTTAGACCGAAGAGAGAGATAGGGCTGTATTCCCCCACCCGCAAATTTGAGGTAGCTTATGTTAAGCCACGAACTGGAAGTAACCCTCAATCTCGCTTTTAAAGAAGCGCGTGATCTGCGTCATGAGTTTATGACGGTTGAACACCTGCTGCTTGCCTTGATTGACAACCCCACCAGCAATAGTGCTTTGCAGGCCTGCGGCGCTGATATTGATGAGCTGAAACGCGACCTCACCGAGTTTCTACATGAGACCACGCCATTATTGCCCGAAGGTGATGAACGCGAAATTCAACCAACGCTGGGTTTTCAGCGAGTGCTGCAACGCGCGGTTTTCCAGGTGCAATCCTCGGGAAGCAAGGAAGTGACCGGGGCTAATGTGCTGGTGGCCATTTATAGCGAGCAGGAGTCCCAGGCCGTTTATTTTCTCAGCAAGCAAAATGTCGCGCGACTCGACGTGGTGAATTACATTGCCCATGGTATTTCTAAAATAGATGAGGGTGATACTGAATCTCTTTCTGGCCCCGATGATGAACATGACGGTGAAGCACCTGCTAAAAGTCCGCTGGAAAATTACGCGACTAACTTGAATCAGTTGGCCATGCAGGGAAAAATTGATCCACTGATCGGCCGCAAGGATGAAATTCAACGTACCTTGCAAGTCCTGTGTCGTCGTCGCAAAAATAACCCATTGTTTGTGGGTGAAGCAGGTGTTGGCAAAACGGCGCTGGCGGAAGGCCTGGCTAAACAGATCGTCGATGGTGATGTGCCGGAAATACTGGCCAATGGCGTTATTTATGCGCTGGATTTGGGCGCGCTGCTGGCAGGCACCAAATACCGGGGTGATTTTGAAAAGCGTCTGAAGTCGGTGTTGGCACAATTGAAAAAAGAAGAGGGCGCAATCCTTTTCATCGACGAAATTCATACCATTATCGGTGCTGGTGCCGCTTCTGGTGGAGCCATGGATGCCTCAAACCTGATCAAGCCGGTATTGGCCTCGGGTGAGTTGAAATGCATCGGTTCCACGACCTATCAGGAATATCGCGGCATCTTCGAAAAAGATCGTGCCTTGGCGCGGCGTTTTCAGAAAATTGACTTGCCTGAGCCCTCCATGGAAGAAACCGTACAGATTCTCGAAGGGCTCAAATCCCGTTTTGAAGAGCATCATGAAGTGCGTTTTACACATCAGGCGCTGCGCACGGCCTCAGAGTTGGCGACACGCTATATTAATGAGCGTCATCTGCCTGACAAGGCCATTGATGTTATTGATGAAGCCGGTGCTATTCAACGTTTAAACCCACCGTCCAGACGCAAAAAAACCGTGGGTGTGAAAGATATTGAAGCGGTGGTTGCGAAGATGGCACGCATTCCTCCTAAACAGGTTTCCAGTTCAGATAAAGAAGGTCTGCGTAATCTGGATCGTGATCTCAAGCTGGTGGTCTACGGGCAGAATGATGCGGTGGACACGCTGGCAGCGGCCATCAAAATGTCGCGTGCCGGTTTGGGCACAGAAGATAAACCCATCGGCAGTTTTTTGTTTGCCGGGCCTACTGGTGTGGGTAAAACGGAAGTCACCCGTCAGCTGGCGAAGATCATGGGTATCGAACTGCTTCGTTTTGACATGTCCGAATACATGGAGCGACACACCGTGTCACGGCTCATTGGTGCGCCTCCCGGTTATGTGGGATTTGATCAGGGTGGCTTGCTGACAGAAGAAATTAACAAACACCCTCATTCGGTGGTATTGCTGGACGAAATCGAAAAAGCACATCCTGATGTGTTTAATTTGTTGTTGCAGGTGATGGATCACGGTTCGTTGACCGATACCAACGGTCGCAAGGCAGATTTCCGTAACGTGATCCTGATCATGACCACCAACGCTGGTGCCGATGCCATGAGTCGGCCGAGTATTGGCTTTACTCAGCAGGATCATTCCACAGACAGTCTGGAAGCCATTAAACGCACATTTACACCGGAGTTCCGCAACAGGTTGGACGCTGTCATTCCTTTCAAACCACTGGATCATGTGACTATTTCACATGTGGTCGATAAGTTCTTATTTGAACTGGAAGCCCAGCTGGAAGATAAAAAAGTGGAACTGGTGGTGGATTCTGCCGCGCGTGTCTGGTTGGCCGAAAATGGTTACGATGAAAAAATGGGTGCCCGGCCTATGGCCCGGGTGATTCAGGAGCGCATTAAAAAGCCGCTGGCCGAAGAGCTGTTGTTTGGTCGTTTGGCCAATGGAGGATTGGTCAAGGTCTCGACCGATGAAGAAGGTCTGACTTTTACTATCAACGAAGACGAGTCTGTTACCGAAGAGGTGTTGTAAAACGGTTTAGGAGGACATCGTTTCGTGTGCGTCCCTTCACTGCTCGAATCACTGCGGCTCTGTTAGCGCGGGGTCTAACGGGCGCGGAAAGTAATGCGTCCCTTGGATAAATCGTAAGGGGTCAGCTGTACAGTGACCTTGTCGCCGGTGAGGATGCGAATATAGTGCTTACGCATTTTTCCGGAGATATGTGCGGTGACTACGTGGCCGTTCTCTAACTCCACGCGAAACATGGTATTGGGTAAGGTTTCCGTTACCGTGCCTTCCATTTCAATGCTTTCTTCTTTTGCCATTTTTGTTGCAATACTCTTGATGATCTTACGGGTTGAATCGATGGATTGGGGAGGCAGATGCCGAGGTACGTCAAATCCACGCGGCATAATGCCCTAAAACGAGCCAGATTTCAAAAATAAACGCGGATAAGATGCACATAAAAAAACAGAGGCCATGTTGCCTCTGCTTTTTTGTTTATCTTTACGTCTTCGTCGTTCAGGAGTTAACGGCTTGTTTCCAGGGCTCGGAGAACCAGGCTACCGATGGGTGGACAGCGTCTTGCGAAATCACCAGCTCCATACCTAGCAGGGAGGTGACGGCTTCGAAGTCATTGGGATTGTCCAGTTGCTGTTTCAAGCATTCAAGGTGGGCGTAATTCATATGCAGAGTATTTGGGCTGTATCCGTGTTCTTTTTCAAACTGCTGGCTGACGTTATAGATAAAACTTAACATGATGTGCTCCTTTTGTTTAAGGAACCGCTACGACTAGCCCCGATTTTATTAGCCTCTGCATCAGTAAAAAAAGTGTTTTCACGCAGCGGCTGCTCTTATTTGGGGTTATCGTCCAGCATCGGAATCGCTGAATAGTTTATTCTTTCTTCAGACAATCGGGTTTGTAGGGTGTATGCAAGGTCATGGTGGAACCGCTGCGCTTGTTCCACCCGGTTTTACGCTGTGTTGAATAGAATGGGACAAAAAAACCGATGAACACCCCAATCCCACCATCTACCCGGGTAGGGCTTAGCCTGACGGCCATGGGGAAAGAGGAAGGGGGGATTACGGGGAAGGTAGAATTTGTGATTTGTCATAACGCTGCCAGCATCCCCTCTGGAAGAGTTCGATAGGCCGGTATTCCTGTTTATACAACATTTTCTGACAGTCAGCGATCCAGTAACCGAGAAATAACCAGGGCAGCTGTCGGCGTTGGGTTTCCGCTATTTGCCACAGCAGGGTGTAGCGTCCGAGGCTGATGCTGGAAAAGTCCGGATCAAAAAAAGTGTACACCGAGGACAGGCCGTGAGTGAGTACATCCTGCACGGCGACAGCGATGAGCTGGTCTTGCCAGTGGAATTGCACAAATTCGGTGTGCGACCAATCACAGCTGAGAAATTCCAGGTATTTTTCCGGGCTGGAGTTATCCATGCCGCCGCCAGCGTGGCGGTGGCTGATGTATTTTTGGTACAGCACGAAAGCCTCATCATCAAAAACAGCTTCCCCGATGTTGATGGAAAAACCCACCGCTCTGTTCAGGGTGCGGCGCTGATTGCGGTTAGGTTGAAAAGAGGCCACGGGCAATCGTGTCGGCACACACGCCTGGCAGGCGGGGCAATGTGGGGTGTAGACGTGACGGCCGCTACGACGAAAGCCGATTTCTGCCAGTGCGCTATAGATGCTGACATCCATGACTGTTTCGGGGTCGGCAAACGCGGTGACTGCCGATTTTCCGCTGAGATAAGCACAGTCGTGTGCGGCACTGGCAAAAAAGGCCAGGTCAGCTGGAGGTTGCGGAGGTGATAAAGGCGCTGTTTGAGCGGGTTTATCGGTGTTCATATTTGAGTATTGTTTGCCGGCTTAAACTGCCATGTTGGTCCTGGCTGGTGACAAAATGTGTTGAGCAGATCTGTAAACCGTTCACGCTGGATGGTTTCTGCCCCCAGACTTTCGAGATGCCGGGAGTGGATTTGACAATCAATAACACCAAATCCCCAGTCTGCCAATTGTTGCGTCAGCGTAATAAAGGCGACTTTGGAGGCATCACTACGGCGTGTGAACATGGATTCACCAAAAAATACCCGGCCAATGGCGACACCATACAGGCCGCCCACTAATTGCCCCTCATGCCAGCATTCGACAGAGTGTGCATAGCCTTGATCATGTAACTGTTGGTAGGCTTGTTTCATGTCGCGGGTGATCCAGGTGCCGGGTTGTGTTTCATAGTCTCGCGGATGGCTACAGGCTTTGATGACATCAGCAAAGGCCTGGTCGAGAGTGATCGTGAAGGATTGTTTGCGCAGCGTTTTACGCAGGCTGCGGGAAATCTTGAGGTGTTGTGGAAACAGGACTGCACGCGGGTTGGGTGCCCACCATAAAATCGGCTGCCCTTCATTGTACCAGGGGAAAATACCCATCCGGTAGGCTGCGAGTAATCGTTGAGGTTTGAGATCCCCGCCGATGGCGAGCAGGCCATCGGGCTCATCCAGCGCGAGGCTAACATCCGGAAAATCAAGGCTGTTATTTCGGGAGTCGATCCAGTAGGGGGCCAGACCGCGCATGATTGCTCCTTGTTATTCGTTGACGAGACTTTATGTGGGACAGAATTGTGAGACAGAGTGTAGCTTGTTGTTGTTCCATTGCCGAGTCATTTGAAAGGTGAGTGTTTATGCAAGTTGTCGATGTAATGCTGAACACCCTGGGTTTCTTCCTGTAAAAAATCTGCGATGGCTGCACGAAATCGGGGTTCGGCGATCCAGTGGGCCGACCAAGTGGCGGTGGGTAGAAAACCGCGACTGATTTTATGTTCGCCCTGGGCTCCGGGGTCAAAACATTGCAAGTGATGCTCTATGCAATATTCCAGCCCTTGATAGTAACAGGCTTCAAAATGCAGACTCTGAAAATGTGCATCGCAGCCCCAATGGCGACCATAAAGCGTAGTGTCATCACGAAAACAAATGGCACTGGCCACCGTATTGCCCTGATGTTCGGCAAGAATAACGATAAGTTGTTGTGGCAACGTGCGGCTGATTTCACGAAAAAACCCCAGGCTTAAGGTGGCGTAACCGCTGAGCCGGTTAAAGGTAGAGCAATAATGCCTATGTACAGCTTGCCATTGCTCGTCGCTGAGTTCATTACCATACAAACGCTGTAAAGTGATGCCAGCTTCCGTTACTGCTCGTCGTTCACGACGAATTTTTTTGCGTTTACTGGAGGTGAAACGGTCAAGGTAATCGTCAAAATCACGGTAGTTTTCAGGGGCGGGAAGATTATGCCAGTGAAACTGGCAGCCTAATCGTGGCAGTAATCCCTGTTGGGTGAGTTGGTGTAAATCATCCTGATGTGGAAACAGGCAGTGCAGGGAGGACACTTTGTATTGTCTGGCATACTCCAGCATGCACTGAATCAATTGTGCAGAAATGTTGCCGCGATCTGAGTGCGGTGCGATTAACAGGCGCGGTCCGCTGGCGGGTGTGTAAGGAATGGCAGCGACCAGTTTGGGATAATAGTCCTGCCCGTTACGTTGGTAAGCCTCGGCCCAGGCCCCGTCAAAAACCAGTTCGCCGTAAGCGTTGGTTTTTAAATATTGCGGTACTGCGCCGAGCAGTGTTTTATCGTCGTAAAGCAAAATATGTTGCGGAATCCAGCCGGTTGCTTTGCCGACGCAATGGTGTTTTTCCAGGGCATTGAGAAATTCGTGACGCAAAAAAGGCACCTGTGTTCCGTGCAATGCATTCCATTCGTTACTTGAAACTTCGTTTAGGCTGCCGATAATAATGCTATGCATGGCGGTACTGTACACGAGACTAAATCATTTATGGATAATAGGTGAGGCAATGGTGGCAAAAGAACTGGCGTTAGAGATAGGTGATAACCTGCAATTACAGTTTGCGGGTGATGACGAAACTCGTTATTTCGCCAGAGTGATCGGGTATTTGCCTGGGCAGAGTCTGGTGGTCAGTACGCCGAAAGTGGACGGGCATACGATACCGGTCAGTGAGGGCAAAAAAGTGGTTGTGCGCTTGATGTCGGGCAATAAAATTGTTGGTTTCAATGTCAGGGTAATTATGGTCAGTGTGCGTCCTTATGCACATTTGCATTTAAGTTTTCCACAAAATGTCCAGGCTGTCACTGTGCGCAAGGCATTGCGAGTAATGCTGAATATGACCGCTTCGGTACGACCTTGTTTGTTCGACTCGGCCGAGGTTGATCCTGCATTGGCATCGCGGGCGGTGACCATTCAGGACATGAGCACCAGTGGTGCTTTGCTGATTGCGGACAAACCGCTGGCTGAAGAAGGACAGTATATTGCCATCGCCTTGCGACTGGATGTGGCGGATAACATTGAAGCTGTTTTGTTGCCCGCCATTGTGCGCAATATCCGTACTGAACGTGGTGAAAAGGCGGGGCAGCGCCATTTTCACCACGGTGTTGAATTACGGGTAGTGGATCGTGCACAGTCGATATTGGTGCATGCGTTTGTGTATCAGTGCATTGCCCGCGGGGAAGCCTGATTACCCATCCTGACTATCCAGAAAGCGTTCCGCGTCCAGTGCCGCCATGCAGCCAGTGCCCGCCGATGTAATGGCCTGACGATAAATGTGGTCGGCCACATCGCCCGCAGCATAAACCCCTTCAATGCTGCATGCTGTGGCATTACCCTGTGTGCCGCTCTGCACTTTCAGGTAACCGTGTTCCATTTCCAATTGGCCTTCAAACAGACTGGTATTGGGTTTGTGGCCTATGGCGATAAAAACACCATCCAGGTCGATATCCTGTGTATTGCCATCCTCGGTGCCTTTGATGCGCATGCCGGTAACACCCATGTTGTCGCCCAGCACCTCATCCAGCGTGTGATTCCAACGAATGTCAATGTTACCGGTTTTAGCTTTTTCCATAAGCTGGTCGGCAAGAATTTTTTCGCATTTGAATTTTTCGCGACGATGTACCACGGTTACATGTGAAGCAATGTTGGACAAGTACAGAGCTTCCTCCACCGCCGTATTGCCACCACCAATAACCGCCACGGGTTTATTTTTATAAAAAAAGCCATCGCAAGTCGCACAGCCGGATACCCCTCGGCCTTTGAATGCCTCTTCTGAATCCAGCCCCAGATACATGGCTGATGCGCCAGTGGCAATGATCAGGGCGTCACAGGTGTACACCCCGCTGTCACCAGTGAGTGTGAAGGGGCGCTGGGTTAATTCAGCCTTGTTAATGGTGTCAATGATCATTTCTGTATTGAAACGCTCGGCGTGTTTACGCATGCGGTCCATCAGTTCCGGTCCCTGTACGCCTTCGTTGTCACCAGGCCAGTTGTCCACCTCGGTAGTGGTCATTAATTGTCCGCCTTGCTCCAGGCCAGTAATCAATACCGGGTTGAGATTGGCGCGCGCCGCGTACACCGCAGCAGAATAACCGGCAGGGCCGGAACCGAGAATTAACAGGTGGCAGTGTTTTGTTTCGCTCATGGAGTAACTCCTAAAATCATATCGACAAATAAATAGCGGTGGACCGCGTATGGTGCAAACGGTCGGCAGGATGCCAATATAGTATGAAATTCAGTGCAAGGGGAGAGGGGGACGCACATTTATGATTTATGTGTCGAAATAATCGGGTACGGTTGTTGTATCTTTGGTATTTGGTGCGAGGAATTTTGCGTTCAACCACCACCGGTGAGTTTGATGTTTCTTGGCGAATTGCGGTTTAAAGGTGCTCTCCCGGTCTCTGGAGGCCTCTGGTTCAAAATTACCGGAGGGGGGAAGCGTTTTTCGGGTGGTTCCATTTTTGCGGCTGGGTGATTCATCCTGTTCAAGATGAAATCCCAGCTCGGCTTTCTGTGGCTTCAGTTAACTATTTAATCAGCGAGGACAGAGTGTCATCTTTCTTGGTCTTGGGGGCGAAGCCTCTGGGTACCGGTCTTTGCCAGTGTGACGTTAATGTTCTGCAAGCTCATTTATTGCTATTTGTCTACAGCCAAATCATGATGATATTGCTCCAGTATGGCTAAGGATTTTTCCAAATGCCGGGTTGTTATCGACACAATCAAAGGCAGGTCATTTTCTTCAATGCCCAGATAAAAACCCTTGGCAACAGGCCAATATTCAGTAAGCTTGTTGACGGCCTGTTGAGGTTTTCCAGAATATTTGTAGGCCTGGATTGTTTTTAAATGTGATTCGAACCCTTTGATTGCCATTTCCAGTTGCTTGACGTTGTTATGGTCAGTAAACCCGTCGCGAAAAGCGATATAATATTTTGTTGCCCGCTCAAGAAAAAATGTCATTTGTTTGGTGATAATAAGCATTTTTTCTTTGTTATATTTTTTGTGGGTATGTTTTTTAACTAAAGACTCCGCACCTTCCAGTAACGTTTCGCTGTAATCCAACATCAAAGCGCCGTGCTCATTGGTATAAGGTTTTTCGATAATATCTTTGATTTCATCCAGAGTGAATGACATGAATGTTACCATGCGCCGTTGCTTCTTATCTTTGGTGTTAGTGAGAGTTTTGATATCTCTTTCTATCGCAAACAACCCATTTTTCAGGTCCTGTTCAGATTGCTCAACGCGGATTTCTTGATGAAGATAAAAATAAGCTTTAGCAATTTGTTGGCTGGTTATTTCAATATTTTCCGCAGCTTCCAGTTGTTGAATGTTGCGGCTGTCAGCGATGGATTGGTTTGATAAAAACAGGAAAGTAATTGCTAACAAAAACCCTTTCTGGGTTAATAGGATGTATTTTTTCATTCGATTGTCTCCTGTTCCAGTTTTAATATTTCACGAATTTCACGAATTTCACGAAATATTTTACTTGCATTTTTTTCGGCCATGGTTGGTACAAAACGCCCGGTTTTACTTGCCGCCATAAACTCAAATACCAAAAAGTGTTTTTGGATGTTTTTCAATTTCGTTTTGATTTCTGGAGAAAAGAATATGTCGTCTGCTTTCTGTAGTATGTGATGAATATTTTCTTGTTCATTCATTATTTTCTGGACATCTTCATAATAGTTGTTGTCAGTAATACCCCAGGATTTCATTATATAAAGCGCCGCCAGCCTTTGGGATTCCATGCCTAATTCAGCGATTAGCACCATGTTATTCTCACCTTTTATTCTGGAATCTTCGGCCAATTTTTCCGCAAGACTTTTACAGCGATGGGAAAAAACTTCCACTTTTCCACGGAGTTGAAGCATATGTTCTTTGCTGGGATTTTCCTGTAGTTTTGGTTTGATTTTTTGCCAAAGGGTTTCCAATACACGAATTTCGTCATCTAATGTTTTTTTGAGATGGCGGCTTTTCAGATTGGTAATATATTGATCGATGATTTTCGTGTTTTTTGTCAGATCAGCAGCGGGATCGTGGTAAGTCACTTTCATGCCGATGAGTGCGTAGTCTTTTAACAGACGTTGGGAATACATGCAGATATCTGCAATTTCATGGACATCCTGGGCGGATGCGATTGTCGCTGATGCATTGTGCATCGGGTATATGACTTGTAAAGCAAGCGCTAGCCCGATAAGCCCGTTAATCACACCGCTAAAGTGCTGTTTCATGGTTATTCTCATAATATTTCTGGTTGCTTGGTGGCAATAAGTCGCTGGGCAGTTTTGATTGCCAGGCTATCGAGCTACAGTTATCGGCCAGCAGAATAAAAATTTAACCGTTTATCTTTTTGTTAACGTTACTGAATAGCGATGTATGCGGAAATGGTTATGATTTGACATGTGTCAATATTTCATTGTGGATGTTGGTGATAACATGGAGGAAAATATTTTTAATGGGTTTGAATTAACAACAATACAACGGATATTTTTATGATGATTATTGGCATGCCTCGCGAAATCAGAATGTGGGTGAGTCGTGTCGGACTGACTTCCCACCGTAGCCAGTCAGCTGGTGGCACAAGGCCTCGTTGCGGGTGGAATAAACTGGTGTGCTGAGTGGCTTTCTGACGATGTTTGTCGGAGTGGCAGACATGGTGCTGATGAAAGATACTGTTGAGATTTACAGTCAGGTGAAACTGAAGATTGAGGTGCTGGTTTAACCTAACCTGGGACATAGAGCCAGTTCAGGATAGATTTTATAAAAAAACATGGCAGGGTAATATACCGGTAACAATAATAAGGGGATGCGTAACTAACATAATTTATTTTGTGTCGCAATAGCTTGATTGCCGAGACAGGAAAGGGGGATTCATGCATTATGCGCCTACACGTAGAGCGATTTTTCCCCGTAGGGATGGGCAGGGAAGAATGGAGGAATTTATCGCTTCAGTGAGAGTGAGCCACATTTAACTGGCTTCCCACAGTTCCCGTTATGCACGGTTTTTCTGGCAAAGCAGGATAATATTAAGAATTAATAAGGCACTTCATTTGTGCTGGAGCATGCCATGAAGCTATTTCAGATTGTTTTGATTGTGTTGTTGGGTTTTCCGCTTGTTTTGTCCTCCGTTGTACAGGCTGCTGAACTGGCATTGCCATCCGGTGATTTGATCGCCCCGGTCATCGAGCATACACCCATTGAAAAAGATATTTATTCCGGCCAGCAGGTTGACATAAAAGCCACCGTTACCGATAACGTGGGAGTTAAAAACGTCATTCTATTTTACCGCGATGCCAATGCTGCCGAATTCAAGCGTCTGAAAATGAACCGCGATCTGGATTCATTTATCTATACCGCCCAACTTACGACCACCGACTCACCCGGCCTGGAATATTACATACAGGCAACGGATCTGGCCGGAAATACGCTGTTATTTGGTTATTCATTTTCACCGTTAACCATCGCAGTGGTACCTGTCGCAATGGATGGCACTACGATGGACAATAGCAGTGCTGCTATGGCTGTCTCTACCGTCAAGGCTGACGAAGAAAAGGAAAAATCCGGCATCAGCAAATGGGTGTGGATCGGCCTGGGCGTGGTGGCCGCTGGCGCAGCCTTATCCGGTGGTGGCGGTAATGACTCAGCAGAGCCACCTGCGGCCACTGGCGGCCTGATAATCTCGGGGCCGACACCCTAGCACTCTACATTCCCAATTACTTTTGAAAACGATAGAAATCATCTGAAACTCCTGTTTTTGCACCACAAAAAATCGGGCCATGCGTAAAAAGGCTTGTTTTTGAGGGTAGAAAAAAGAAGAAGATTTCAACAAAAAATAAACAGGCAAAGGATATGCAAGCTCAAATTAACGTCCGACGAAAAAAAAACCTCTGGAGCAAATTATACCGCTGTCTGGGGCTACTGCTTTTCAGTCTTGTTTTAACCGCTTGCAGTCAGGGCTCAGACCCGCAACAAGGCGTTATTTC